>JAGCRJ010000003.1 GCA_017964745.1 Lachnospiraceae bacterium | reverse complement strand
TGCTTCGGAGCATGTTAAGCACCGTTTTACGGACGGACGTCCCGAAAAGAAGGGCAAGGACCGTACACATGCTGTCATAGTCATAACCGCTGACAAGGGATTGTGCGGTGCATATAACCACAATGTGCTGAAGCTTACCGAGAGCAGGTTTTCGGACAGCGAAGAGAAGGTTGTGCTCTATGTCGTCGGTGAAGCCGGAAGACAGTATTTTGCAAGTAAGAAGGTTCATCTCGAGGGACAGTTCAAATATACCGCCCAGAACCCGACACTCAGCAGGGCGAGAGTCATATGCGATACGATGCTGAAGGAATTCAATTCCGGAAATGTGGATGACGTATCGATAGTCTATACCACGATGAAGGACCAGCTGACGAGCGAAGCAAGGGTAATGCACCTTCTTCCTTTGGTCAAAACCGAAGTGGATGACAGAAGGGATATCAACCTGCGCGGCGAGGAACTGAAATTCGTTCCGTCGGCGTCGGAGGTTATGGATATAATCGTTCCCGATGTTCTTACCGGATATATATACTGCGCACTTGTCGATTCGTACTGCGCGGAACAGAATGACCGTATGCTCGCAATGGATGCCGCGGATAGAAACGGCAGCGAGATGATAAGAAATCTCGGGATCGAATACAACCGTGAAAGACAGGCGATGATCACACAGGAGATCACCGAAGTTGCAGCCGGTGCAAAGGCCCAGAAGGCCGCCAAAGCACGAAGGAATCAAGCGGATGAGAAACATAACTAACAAAGGAACGGGAGTTATCGTGCAGGTCATGGGACCTGTTGTTGACGTTGAATTTTCCCCGGACGTAAAACCTTTCATAAAGGATGCGCTCACTGTCAGAGCGGACGGCGAAACAAGAGTTATGGAGGTTGCACAGCTCCTCGATGACAACACCGTCAGATGCATTATGCTCTCGCCTTCGGAAGGCCTTTCCAAGCATATGGAGGTTGAGGCTACGGGAGGACCCATTTCCGTACCTGTCGGAGACCTTACCCTCGGAAGACTTTTCAATGTCTTCGGTCATACACTTGACGGCAAGGGTGAACTTGAAAATACGGAGAAGTGGTCCATACACAGGGATGCTCCTTCCTTTGAACATCAGAGTCCGGTTGTCGAGATACTTGAAACGGGTATCAAGGTAATCGATCTGCTCGCACCATATTCCAAGGGCGGTAAGGTCGGACTGTTCGGAGGAGCCGGCGTAGGAAAGACCGTCCTCATCCAGGAGCTTATAACCAATGTTGCTACGGAGCACGGAGGATATTCGATCTTTACCGGTGTCGGAGAAAGATCAAGGGAAGGTAACGACCTCTGGAGAGAGATGGATGAATCCGGAGTTCTCGGAAGAACCGCTCTTGTATTCGGTCAGATGAACGAGCCTCCCGGGGCAAGAATGAGAGTTGCCGAGACCGGTCTTACCATGGCCGAGTATTTCAGGGATGTTAAGCACAAGGATGTTCTTCTTTTCATAGATAACATATTCAGATTCGTTCAGGCGGGAAGCGAGGTTTCAGCACTGCTCGGACGTATGCCCTCCGCGGTAGGCTACCAGCCCACACTTGCGACGGAGCTCGGCGAGCTTCAGGAAAGGATCGCATCCACAAGGGGCGGAAGTATCACCTCTGTCCAGGCCGTATATGTTCCCGCGGACGATCTTACCGATCCCGCACCTGCGACCACATTCGCACATCTCGATGCGACTACGGTTCTTTCGAGAAAGATCGTAGAGCAGGGTATATATCCTGCGGTCGATCCTCTCGAATCTACATCGAGGATCCTCGAAGCGGATGTTGTCGGTGAGGAGCATTACAATACCGCAAGAAGCGTGCAGGCTACCCTTCAGAATTACAGGGAGCTTCAGGATATCATCGCGATACTCGGAATGGATGAGCTTTCGGAGGATGATAAGCTCACCGTTTACAGGGCACGTAAGATACAGAAATTCCTTTCACAGCCCTTCCATGTTGCTGAAAACTTCACGGGTGTAAAGGGCGTGTATGTGCCTCTTTCGGAAACCATCAAGGGATTTAAAGCGATCCTTCAGGGTAAGATGGATGAGTATCCCGAGAATGCGTTCTTCAATGTCGGAACAATCGATGATGTGATCAAAAAGGCGGAGACTCTCTGATATGGGTGATTCCTTTCATCTGAAAATCTTAGCGGCCGACAAGACCTTTTTTGATGGGGATGCGATATCACTTAACATCCCCGCTTTTGACGGTTCGTACCAGATACTTGCACATCACGAGCCGGTTGTCATGGCACTTAAGGAAGGGGTTCTCAGATTCAGGTTCGTGAATGAAGAGGGGAACGAAACCGTAAGAACGGGTGTGAACGGACTCGGACTTGTCAATATCAGGAAAGATGTCGTGATGGTGCTTGTCGATTCGATAGAAGCCCCCGAAGACATTGACAGGGCAAGGGCGGAGCGTGCGCTCAAAAGAGCGATGGAACAGCTCAGACAGGACCAGAGCATTCAGGAGTATGAGCAGAGCAAGGCTTCCATGGCAAGGGCAATGCTGAGGCTTTCCGAAGCGGGCAATCCATATGACGGCTTCGGTGATAAATAACGGAGAAAATAAAAGATGGCACTTCGAAAAAACGAATCGCTGGAAGATTATCTCGAATGTATTCTTATCCTCGGCGATAAAAAGCCGGTCGTAAGAGGAGTCGACATTGCGGGTGAAATGGGCTTCAAAAAGTCCTCGGTAAGCGTCGCAATGAAGAACCTCCGCGAAAAGGAATACATCACCGTTTCCGAGGAAGGATATATCTCGCTTACGGATCCGGGAAGACAGATCGCAGAGATGATATACGAAAGACACAGGCTTCTTACCGACTGGTTCGTCAAGATCGGTATCGACCCGAAAACGGCAGCTGACGATGCCTGCAGGCTCGAGCATGATATATCGCAGGAAAGTTTTGAAGCGATAAAAAAATATATTAAGTCACATCCCGCGGACTGACGGGGGAGCGACAATAACTGAGGGAGAATATTTAAAGTGAAGATTACGGCAATTGTTTTGTTTGTGATAATGTATGTGCTCATGATCGCGTTTCCCAAGAGGAGATCGATCACCGCACTTTCAACCGCAGCGGTATTTGTTATACTGTCGCTGCTTCCGATAGCCGACATGAAGATACTCGGCATTGCCGACATTCCGAAGGTCGTAAACTGGAATGTCATCCTGATGATCTCGGGAACCATGATCATCGTGGATTATTTCATCGAATCCAAGATGCCCAATGTCATCGCGGAATCGCTTCTCAGGATCGCGCCCAACATCTTATGGGTAACGGTCCTTATGTCCGTATTCTCCGGACTGATCTCCGCGTTCATCGATAACGTTGCGACCGTACTCATGGTTGCTCCGGTTGCAATGGTAATCTGCAAGAAGCTTAACGTATCGCCCGTCGGCATGATCATATGTATCGCGGTTTCATCCAATCTTCAGGGTGCTGCAACACTTGTCGGCGATACGACCTCCATAATGCTCGCAGGTGCGGCAAATATGAACTTCGCGGATTTCTTCGTTATGCACGGCAAGGCGGGAATGTTCTTTGCAACCGAACTCGGAGCATTCTTTACCATCCCCATCATGATGTTCATGTTCAGGAAAGAGAAGGCGCCCGTTTCATCCGAAGAGCGTACCAAGGTCAAGGATCTGTTCCCTTCATTCATGATGATCGCATATGTTCTTGCACTCATCATCGCATCCTTCATCCCGAACACTCCCGATCTTATCAACGGCTATATCTGTATCACAGGTGCCGTGATCACCGTTATCGGCGAACTTCTTATCCATAAGGATACCGTGGGACTTAAGCACTCCTTCAAGAACCTCGATATCGATATGGTGCTCCTGCTGATCGGACTGTTCAGCGTTATCGGAGGCATCACGAATGTCGGTGTCATCGACGATCTTGCGGGACTCATCGCAGGTGCCGGCGGAAACAACAAATTCCTTCTTTTTACGATAGTTGTATGGGGATCTGTTGCAATTTCCGCATTTATTGATAATATACCTTATGTTGCCACCATGCTTCCCATACTCGGAAGTGTTGCCGCAACACTCGGAGTTGAACCTTATTTCCTTTACTTCGGACTTCTCGTAGGTGCGACCCTCGGAGGAAACCTTACTCCCATCGGAGCATCAGCCAATATCGCAGGTGTCGGTATGCTGAGAAAAGCGGGACACGAGGTCAGCTTCGGTGATTTCATGAAGATAGGCGTTCCCTTTACCCTTACCGCGGTAATGACGGGATACCTTTTCGTCTGGTTCATCTGGGCCTGACATTTAGCAGTATATAAGTTTTATTTCCAAGGAGATCTTTGAAAACATGAGTTCAGAATCCATTGAAGCACAGATAAACCGTCGCCGCACGTTTGCGATCATCTCGCATCCCGATGCAGGTAAGACGACTCTCACCGAGAAGTTCCTTCTCTACGGCGGAGCCATCAATCTGGCCGGTTCCGTTAAGGGTAAGGCTACCGCAAGGCACGCCGTTTCCGACTGGATGGAGATAGAAAAGCAGCGTGGTATTTCCGTTACTTCGTCCGTTCTCCAGTTTGAGTATGACGGCTACTGCATCAATATTCTCGATACTCCGGGTCACCAGGATTTCTCCGAGGATACCTACAGAACTCTTATGGCTGCCGATTCCGCAGTCATGGTAATAGACGGATCAAAGGGCGTTGAGGCACAGACAAGAAAGCTTTTCAAAGTCTGTGTAATGCGCCATATCCCCATTTTCACATTCATAAATAAGCTGGACCGCGATGCGATGGACACCTTCGACCTTCTCGATGATATTGAGAAGGAACTTGGCATAGCCACATGCCCCGTAAACTGGCCCATCGGTTCGGGCAAAAGCTTCCAGGGCGTATATGACAGGGAGAGCAAGTCTGTCATAAAGTATTCCGATACCGAAAAAGGTACGAAGGAAGGTAATGCCGAGGTCGTATCCGTATCCGATGAATCCGCGATGAGAGCGCTTATCGGTGACGATGCATCCGATAAGCTTCTCGGAGAGATGGAGCTTTTGGACGGCGCTGGAGCGGACTTCGATCTTGATGCCGTAAGGGCCGGAGAGCTTACCCCCGTATGTTTCGGATCGGCTCTTACCAATTTCGGTGTTGAGATATTCCTGAAGCATTTCCTTAACATGACCACACCTCCCCTTTCGAGAAGCGCGGAGAACGGCGCCGGAGAAAGGATCGAGATAGATCCCGTCAAGAATGACTTCTCGGCATTTGTTTTCAAGATTCAGGCTAATATGAACAAGGCTCACCGCGACAGGGTCGCATTCATGCGTATCGTATCCGGAAGATTCGATGCCGACAAGGAAGTAAAGCATCCCGCCAGCGGCAAGACCATGAGACTTTCACAGCCCCAGCAGATCATGGCGGATGAAAGAAAGATCCTTACCGAGGCATACGGCGGAGATATCATTGGTGTCTTCGATCCGGGAATCTTCTCGATCGGCGATACCGTATGTGCTCCTTCAATGAGCGTAAAATATGACGGCATCCCCACCTTTGCTCCCGAGCATTTCTGCAGGGTGCATCTGATGGATACCATGAAGAGAAAGCAGTTCGTAAAGGGTGCCACCCAGATAGCCCAGGAGGGTGCGATCCAGATCTTCACCGAGCTTTCCGGAACCATGGAGGATGTCATAGTCGGAGTTGTCGGCGTTCTCCAGTTTGACGTTTTCAAGTACCGTATGGAGAATGAATACAATGTCGAGGTCAGGATGGATTCCCTGCCTTACGAGCACATCAGATGGATCACCAATCCCGGTGAATTCGATGTCGAAAAGCTCAGCGGAACCTCCGACATGAAGAAGGTAAGGGATATGAAGGGCAACCCGCTCCTTCTTTTCATCAACGAGTGGAGCGCCCAGATGACCATCGACAGAAACAAGGGCCTTGAGCTCGCCGAATTCTCGAAGAACTGACGTGAACAGGGGGACGGTTCCATCGTTCACCCAACCTCAGATTAGTAAAAATATGCATTTTATGGTATAATGATTCAGTATGGTTTTAGGCCTTAAATGTATCGATTTTTGAAAGGAGACCTGATATGGCAGCTGTTAAGGAAAAGAAGGTCAAAGCACCTAAGAATACAACGGAAAAGTCCGGAATCTCCATCGGAACAAGCGAGAACAACGGACATGTTTTTATAGCCGACGCCGTAGTCGAAGAGATAGCTTCACTTGCTGCAAGTGAGGTTGAAGGCGTTGAGGGCATCAGTGAGAAGACTAAGGGCAGATCACTGATCAAGGCAGATATTGCAGGAACCAGTGTCAAGATATCCATGATCATCTCCACCAGATTCGGATATCCCATCCCCGCTACCTGCCAGGCAGTACAGACAAGGGTCAAGTCCTCAGTCGAGAATATGACCGGACTTACCTGCACAGACGTAAATATCAGAGTTAGCGGAGTAGAGATCTGACGTGGAAGTAAGCGATAAAAAGAACATGACAAGACATAAACTGCGGGACAAGGTCTTCGGACTTGTGTTCCGCATTGAATTTTATCCGGAAAACGAGCTTGATGACCAGATAAAAAGCTTCGAGGAATTCGCCGGGGAAGAGGGATATCTCCCCGAGGATCTCGAATATATCGTCGGAAAGTTCAGGGCCGTAAAGGAAAAACTTCCGGAGATAGATGCGGCGATAGATAAGGCTGCGGTAGGCTGGACCAGGAGCCGTATGGGAAAGGCAGAGCTTTCCGCACTCAGGCTCGGCATCTATGAAATGCTCTATGATGATGATATTCCCGAGAATGTCGCAATGAACGAAGCCGTAGAGATTGCCAAGACGTACGGAGACAATACGGGCGGTGCGTTCGTAAATGCCATTCTCACCAAGGTCAGGGACGAATCTGCTTAATGGCATACAGCGTATCTGAATTAGTACAGAATCTGAATAACGCGATCAGACTTTCATCTGCTCTCAGTAAGATAGAGATTGAAGGCGAGATCGTAGGATATAACGGGCCTAACCGAAACGGGCACATCTATTTTGAACTCAAGGATGAAAAAGCGATCATCAAATGCATGATGTTCGCAAGCAAGTGCACCTACGAATACAAACAGATCATTCGGGAAGGCGCGCATGTCACACTTTACGGGAGCCTGAATTATCATCAACAGTTCGGGCTTTCTTTTGTATTTGAGAGGGTTTCCGAATCGGGAGAGGGTGCGCGCATGAGAGCGCTCCTTGAACTGAGAAAGGAACTCGAAGAGCTTGGAATGTTTGACGAGATGTACAAAAAGGACATTCCGAGATTTCCGAGAACCATCGGCATCATAACCTCGCTCACCGGAGCGGCCGTAAGTGATGTAGTGACCAATGCAAAGAAGAACGATCCGTATGTTCAGATCATAGTCGCCCCCGCACTCATGGAAGGCGAAGGTGCTGCGGAAAGCGTGGCATCGGCGATCGCTGCGATGGATGAATTCTCACCTGATGTTATTCTTCTTACAAGGGGCGGCGGTTCCAAGGACAGTCTCTGGACCTTTAACGAGAGGATCGTAGCACAGGCGGTATTTGACTGCAGAACGCCGATCGTATCCGCGATAGGTCATGACAGGGACAGATCTCTGACTGACGATGTTGCGGATCATTACGAATCAACACCGACGGGTGCGGCACTTTTCCTGACGGAGCAGACGGGGGACCTTCTTTCTTTTCTCGAAGATGCTCCCGAAGTCCTTACGAACCTCATGAAGAGAAATATCAGGGATAAGAGGACGCAGCTTAAGGAATACTATTCCGCGGTCAGGTATTCGTCCCCGGAAAACAGACTGGAGCGTAAGAAAAAGGACCTCGAAAGATACCGCATGAGTCTCGAAGGTTCGATGAGGCAGACTCTCGAAAGGCGTAATAACAGTCTTGAAAAGTATCTGTCGTCGGTTCCACACCTGATGGACCTTTCGCTTAAGAGGGCATCGGGAAGACTCGACAATTACATCGGAAAGCTTGAAGGCCTGTCACCTGTGGGAAGACTTAAGAGCGGCTTTTCATACGCATCCGATGAGAGCGGCAGGAACATAAGATCGGTATCGGGTGTCAAGCCCGGCGACACTCTCAACATAAGGGTGCTCGACGGAGAGATACATTCGACGGTAACCGGAACAGACAGTTTATAAAGAGGCTTGCATATGGCGACAAAAGCAAAAACCGCACCTGATGCGGCAGAAAAAGAAAATACACTCGAAGAAAATTTCGAACTGCTTGACGAAGTGACTTCCAGACTGCAGTCGGATGATCTGCCTCTCGAAGAGGCTTTCGAGAATTATAAGAAGGGTATGGATCTTATCAAAAAGTGTTCCTCCCAGATCGATATGGTCGAGAAGGAAGTACTTAAGCTCGGCTCCGATATGGGCCTTGAGAAGATCTGAAACAAAAAGGGCGGGAGAATTGGACAGAAAGAAATTTGTTGCAGAACTGAAGAAACAGACCGAGAACTCTGAAAAGATCGTAATGAAATACCTGCCGGATCCGGAGGACAAATTCCAGCATTCGGTAATGGAAGCAATGAACTATTCGGTAACCGTCGGAGGCAAGAGGTTAAGACCTCTTCTCATCCAGGAGACCTACCGCATGTTCAGGGGACAGGATGATTATGTGGAGCCCTTCATGGCTGCGATCGAGATGATACATACGTATTCTCTCGTGCATGACGATCTTCCCTGTCTCGATAACGATACTCTCAGAAGAGGCTGCGATACCACATGGAAAAAGTACGGTGACGCAATGGCCCTTCTTGCGGGAGACGGTCTTTTGAATTATGCGTATGAAACCGCGCTTAAGAGCTTTGACCTCATCGAAAAAGAAGGAAGTGCATTTGAGGTAAGCCCCGAGACGGAGGTTTCAAGATATCAGTCATGTGCAAAGGCACTTAAGATACTTGCGGAAAAAGCCGGTATCTACGGAATGGTCGGAGGACAGTGCCTCGATGTGGAAGCCGAAAAGCAGAGTCTTAACCTTTCCGAGGAAGAGCTTTTATTCATCCATGAGCACAAGACCGCTGCGCTCATCCAGGCATGCTTTATGATAGGCGGCGTGCTTGCGGGTGCGGGCAAAAGACAGATCGAAAGACTTGAAAAGATCGGATATAACGTCGGAGTCGCTTTCCAGATAAGGGACGATCTTCTCGATGTCATAGGTGATACCGAAACACTCGGCAAGAATGTCGGATCCGACGAAAAGGACGGAAAGCAGACCTATGTAACTCTTCACGGGATTGAACAGTCCGAAGCCGACGAAAAGAAACTGACCGAGGAAGCACTTTCCCTTCTCGAGGGACTTCCCGGCGATCATGAATTTATGGAGGAGCTTATCTTATCGCTCCTCGGAAGACGCAAGTAATAATGATCCTAGACAGAATTAACGGAACCGGTGATATAAAAAACATAGAAGAAGAGCAGCTCGGAACCCTCGCTTCTGAGATAAGGGAATTCCTGATCGACAAGGTCTCAAAGACCGGCGGTCATCTCGGAGCCAATCTCGGAGTCGTTGAGCTTACGATGGCCCTTCACCTTGAACTTGACCTTCCGAAGGATAAGATCATCTGGGATGTCGGCCATCAGGCTTATACCCACAAGATCCTGACGGGAAGAAAAGAGGGCTTTGACAACCTGCGTAAATACGGAGGCATGAGCGGCTTTCCCAAAGCCAACGAAAGTGACTGTGATACCTTTGATACCGGTCACAGTTCCACCTCCATATCCGCGGGTCTCGGAATGGTATGCGCAAGGGATCTGAGAGGCGGAGACGAGACGATCGTTTCCGTTATCGGTGACGGATCGCTCACGGGCGGTCTTGCTTTTGAAGCGCTCAACAATGCCGGAAGAACAGACTCCAATTTCATAATCATACTTAACGACAACAACATGTCCATTTCGGAAAATGTCGGCGGCATTCCGAAATACCTGAATTCGATCCGTACATCAAACGGCTACCTCGGACTTAAGGAAAGTGTCTATAAGAGCATTATCGACAAGCCCTACGGTGCCGAACTGGTCGGTAAGATAAGACGTGCCAAGAACAGCTTCAAATCCCTCATGGTTCCCGCCGGAATGCTCTTCGAGGAAATGGGCATAGTGTATCTCGGACCCGTTGACGGACATAACATCAAGGCGATGAGAAATGCCATCAGGGAAGCCAGAAGATTCAAGAGATGCGTTCTCATCCATGTGCTTACCAAGAAGGGAAAGGGCTTCGCACCTGCCGAAAAGCATCCGGCAAGATTCCACGGAACGGAACCCTTCGACATAACAAACGGAGTTCCTCTTCATCCCAGGACCGTGGCAGGATGGACGGACATCTTCTCGACCGTTATGTGCAAGCTCGGTGAAAAGGATGAGAAGATAGTTGCGATAACCGCGGCAATGGCCGAAGGATGTGGACTCAAGAGATTCAGGAATAAATATCCCGAAAGATTCTTTGATGTCGGAATCGCTGAGCAGCATGCGGTGACCTTTGCGGCCGGACTTGCAAAGGGCGGATACAAGCCTGTTGTTGCCGTATACTCATCATTCCTTCAAAGGGCTTACGATCAGGTGATAGAGGATGTGTGCCTCCAGAACCTTCACGTGGTATTTGCGATAGACAGGGCGGGACTTGTAGGTGCAGACGGAGAGACACATCAGGGTGTGTTCGATCTTTCATACCTTTCCCAGATGCCCGGAATGACAGTCTGTTCGCCCAAGAATAAATGGGAGCTTTCGGATATGCTCAAGTTTGCCGTGGCATGCGACGGACCTGTGGCTGTCAGATATCCGAGGGGATGCGCATATACGGGACTCCAGGAATACAGGGAGCCTGTCACACTCGGAAAGAGCGAGTGGATATACAAAGAGGACGGCGTATGCATCATTGCTCTCGGAGGCATGATGGAAAATGCCGAGAAGGCAAGGGAAATCCTTAAGGAGGAAGGCACTCACGTAAGTCTTGTCAATGCAAGATTCGTAAAGCCTCTCGATAAGGATATGATCATCGAATGCGCAAGAACTCATTCGCTTATCGTTACGATCGAGGACAATGCTCTGATAGGCGGCTTCGGATCACAGGTTCTTGAATGCCTCGCATCCGAAGGAATAGAGAAAGAAGTACTCTGTCTCGGAATACCCGACAGATTCATACATCAGGGAAGCGTAGACAAGCTCCGCGAAGAACTCGGACTTGATCCGGAGGGAATCGCGGGATCGATCAGATCAAAGCTTTCCATGGGACTGTGATATGAAAGAAAGACTTGACCTGATCCTTACGGAAAAGGGACTGGCTCCTTCCAGGGAAAAAGCCAAAGCGCTCATCATGGCCGGTGAAGTATATGTCGACGGCCAGAAGGAAGACAAGCCCGGTACCTCCTTTGATCCGGAAAAAGTTAATATCGAGGTCAGATCCAAGCAGCTCAAATATGTAAGCCGCGGAGGCTTCAAGCTTGAGAAGGCGATGCAGGTCTGGGGGTTCGATCTTACGGGCAAGGTCTGTATGGATATCGGTTCATCGACCGGAGGCTTTACGGACTGCATGCTTCAGAGCGGCGCTTCTAAGGTTTATTCCGTTGATGTCGGAAAAGGACAGCTTGACTGGAAGCTCAGGAATGACGACAGGGTCGTTGTGATGGAGCAGACCAATTTCAGATTTCTTACTCCGGAGGATATTCCGGAGAAAATAGATTTTGCCAGTGTGGATGTATCATTTATCTCACTTGATAAGATCCTTATTCCCGCAAGAAATCTTCTTAAGGATGACGGAAGGATCGTTGCACTTATCAAGCCGCAGTTTGAAGCGGGCAAGGGCAAAGTGGGAAAGAACGGTGTCGTAAGGGACATAACCGTTCACGAAGAAGTGATCGCCCGCACGATAAGCTTTGCGGACTATGTGGGATTTGAAGTTCTCGGAATAGACTTTTCACCCATTAAGGGACCTGAGGGGAATATCGAATATCTGATGAACCTTATCAAAAAGGAAGAGATATCCGAAGAGATCCTTTCGATGAACGAAAAGGAAGCAATAGAAAGCTTTGAAACAGCAAACGGTGAGGGAAGGGTTCTTGCTTCCGATGAAGCATGGAAGAACAGGATCGCACACCTTGCGGGCATGTCACATACGGAGCTTGCGAAATGAAAAGAGTTCTGATCTACACAAATCAATTTAAGGATCCGAATGGAAAGATCACAAAGAGAGTTTCCGATTTCTTCAAGTCCAAGGGTGTGGCATATGATGTGCTCATCTCGGATAAAAAGAGAACGGAAGATCTTGATGCCGAGATAGACCATCCCGGCTATGACTGCATTCTCGTTCTCGGCGGTGACGGAACCGTGCTCCAGGCAGCAAGGGAAGCATGGAAGCTCGATGTTCCCATTGTCGGTGTCAATCTCGGAAGACTCGGATTCCTGACCGAGATAGAACCCGATAAGCTCGAGGACAGCCTTAACCGCATCTATATGGGTGACTTCCTCACACAGAAGAGAATGATGCTTCGCGGTGAGATCGTAAGAAAGAACGGTGAAGTATTTAACGGCCGCTCACTCAACGATATCGTCATAACCCGTTACGGCGGAATGAACATGATCAATCTTCCCGTATACATCAACGGTCAGTTCCTGCATGAATATAAGGGAGACGGAATAATAATCACAACTCCCACGGGATCATCGGGATATAACCTCTCAGCGGGAGGCCCCATCGTCGAACATAACGCTGAGGTCATGGTCCTTACTTCCATCTGTTCCCATTCGCTCAACCGTGCATCACTCATTCTTTCTTCCGACGACTGCATAGAAGTAAGAGTGCCTGAGGACGGAATGTGGGCCGAGAGACAGATAGAGTTTTCCTTTGACGGACAGGTCAGGACACTGCTCCAAAAGGGTGATGTCATTAAGATCAGAAAGTCCGAGAAATCTACCGAATTCATCATACTCAATAACCTGAGCTTCCTCGAGAATCTCCACAACAAGATGGGAGATGAATGATGCTTAAAAAGGATGCCAGACAGAGAGCGATATTAACTCTCATAGAAAAGAACGATATAGCCACTCAGGAAGAACTCTGCGAACTTCTTGAAAAGGAAGGCTTCAAGGCCACACAGGCAACCGTCAGCAGGGACATCCGTGAACTGTCCCTGTCCAAGATGCCTTCCGACAAAAACGGCCTGAAATACGTGCGTATCATGTCCGGTTCCGGGGCGATGGAGGAAAAGTATTCCAGAGTTCTCAGGGACGGATTTGTTGCAATGGACAAGGCTGAAAGAATTCTTGTCTTAAGGACCGTTGCGGGAATGGCTATGGCTGTGGCTGCCGCGATAGATGCTATGCATCTTGAAGAGGTTTCCGGATGTATCGCCGGAGACGATACCGTAATGATCGCCGTACGCTATGCGGATAAGGCTGACGAACTCATGACCAAGATCAAGGATATTGTGAATCCCTGATACCTTCGACCGCCCGTAAAAAGGCGGAGGAACAAATGCTTAAAAATCTTCATGTTAAAAATCTGGCTCTCATAGAAGATGCCGATATAGATTTTTCCGAGGGACTTAATATCCTTACCGGTGAGACCGGTGCCGGAAAAAGCCTTCTTATGGGTTCCGTGCTTATGGCACTGGGCTCGAGATTCGATACCTCAATGATCAGAAAGGGTGCGGAAAACGCATCTGTCGAGCTGGTCTTTGATTCTGTATCCGAAACCGCACTTTCCGTTCTCAGGGATCTCGATATCGAACCGGAAGATGACGGAAGTATCATAATCAAGAGAACCTGTTCACAGACAAAAAGCACGTGCAGGGTAAACGGTTCGAACGTTGCCGTTAAAGAGATGAAGAGACTTTCGCAGGCTCTCATCGATGTGCACGGACAGAGGGATTACGAAACACTTCTCCACCGCTCGGAGCTTCTTTCGATAATCGATCTTTACTGCGGTAAGGATGTGGCGGTACTTGCGGAAGGACTGTCGGAGAGCTTCCGCAGGATGCGTGATCTTAAATGTAAGCTCGAAGAGGAGTTAAAGGATACCGGAGCTGCGGGAAGGGAATGTGACCTCGCACGCTTTGAGCTTGAAGAGATAGAAGAAGCGGCACTGCAGGAAGGCGAAGACGAAGAGATCGAAAATACTTATCGGAGGATGAGTAATTTCAAGAAGATAGCGGAAGGCGTGAGCAGGGCACATGAACTCATCGGAGGTGATGAGGAAAATGCCGGAAATCTTACTTCGCAGGCATTAAAGGAGCTTTCATCGGT
>JAGCRJ010000120.1 GCA_017964745.1 Lachnospiraceae bacterium | reverse complement strand
CTGACCATGATAGAAAAAGAGGCGCCGTTAGTCCCAGCGCCATTACAATTATTCATTCTGTAGACCCCCGGCGCACGGTTCGCATTGAATCAGCCAAATGCAGATGCTATAATCGGTACTATCATTGCAAGCGCAAGCAGTATACCGAGAACTGCTGCAAGGATCTTTTTAGTTTTGCGGCTGTTAAAATTGATCATCTCAAAACTACCTTCTTTAACGGGATATCGGGAAGTATTATAGTATGAAATACCCTGTTTTTGCAAGTTTCATAATACTCATACTGGTCATCAGACATGCCATCAGAAGAAACCGCCGTATCGGTGAAGAAGCCGAAAGCTCCTTCTGGAAGCGTGAGCACGATGCCAACGAAGTCAGGAGAAAGCCTCTTGACGACCTGATCTATGTAACGCCCGATACTTCTTCCTTCCCGATGGATGTTCTCGCAGACGACCCTGAGATCGCCGACTGCAGAAGACTTGTCGAGGAACTCAAGGAGCAGAAGATCGTAAATCTCACCGGCCAGACCAACACGGACTTAAAGCTCCGCTACGGTGTAGCAAATCTTCCGCTGCTCACGGAGTATGATGACAGATATACCCTTCTCGTGCAGACCCTTCAGAAGTGGGCCGACAGACTCTGGGAAACCGGTCATACGAAGGAAGCGGTACCCATTCTCGAAGAACAGGTCCGTATCAATGCGGACATCTCTTCCGTGTACAGAAAGCTCGCAAGCTATTACAGGGAAAACGGCCGGTCCGAAAAGATCGACGAACTTAAAAAGACCGCCGAGACCCTTAATTCCGCAAGCAAGGCTTCGATCCTCAGATATCTCGAAGAATTCTGATCAGAGTATCTCCCGGGGACCGTCCCCTATTTCAACAACATAGAAATCAGCTGCATATCCGATCTTTTCCAGATATTCGGCACCGACCTTTTCTATAAAAGAATCCACACATTCATCTTTTACAATACTTACGGTACATCCGCCAAAGCCCGCGCCGGTCATTCTCGATCCGATGACGCCGGGCTGTTTTCTTGCCGCGTCAACAAGTGCGTCGAGCTCGGGTCCCGTAACCTCGTAATCATCCCTTAAGGATTCGTGGGATGCGTTCATGAGCTGTCCGAAAAGAGCGATGTTTTCTCTTTTTAACGCCTGGACCGCTGTGATGGTCCTTCTGTTTTCATATACCGCATGGCGGGCTCTTTTTGCCCTGACATCATCCTTGATCAGCATCTCGGCCTTGCCGAATGTGGCTTCGTCGAGTTCGCCAAGGCTCCGCACGTCAAGAAGAGTCCTTATCTCCGAAAGAGCCTTCTCGCACTCGGCTCTTCTTTCGTTATACTTGGAATCCCCGAGGCCTCTCTTTTTGTTGGAGCAGGCGATGACAAGCTTGCATCCGGTAAGCTTTATCGGAGCATATTCATACTGAAGGTTGGAAGTATCCAGGAAGATCGCGCAATCCTTTTTTCCCATCGCGATCGCAAACTGGTCCATGATGCCGCAATTGACACCGTTGAACTTGTTTTCCGAGTACTGACCGATCTTGGCCAGATCGATATTGGATACGTCAAAGCCGAACAGACTCTTGAGCATGAATCCCGTGAGGACCTCGACGGATGCGGACGATGAAAGACCCGATCCGTTGGGGATATTTCCGTACAGAACAACATCAAAGCCCGAAGGAACCTTCATTCCTCTTTCGGCAAATGCCCAGATGATGCCCGCGGGGTAATTGACCCATTTCAGATCATCGGAAGGCTTCAGCTCTTTATCAAGATCGAGGGAGATCACGCCCTCATCCTCGAAGTTCATGGAATAAAAGTTTGCTTTCAGGTCGTCACGGACGCGGACTGCGGCATAAGTTCCGATGGTAAGTGCGCAGGGAAATACATGCCCGCCGTTATAGTCGGTGTGCTCTCCGATAAGATTTACTCTTCCGGGCGCAAAAAAGACCCTTGCCCCCTCGGATGAACCGTATATTCCGGCAAAGACATCAAGAATCCTGTTCTTTACTTCCTCTGCATTTTCCATATCCGTACCCCGTTATCACTGAATGACAACTGCAGTTCCGCTAGCGGTGACCATGAGCATTCCGTTGTCCGCTCCGAGTACCTCGTAATCGATATCAACACCGACAACGGCGTTTGCTCCGAGCTGCATGGCTCTCTGCTGCATTTCATTTACTGCCTGCTGCCTTGCCTGGATAAGTTCGTCTTCATAGGTTGAGGAACGTCCGCCGAAAATATTGGAAAGTCCCGCCACCATATCCTTGATCATATTGACGCCGGCAATGACCTCGCCGAATACGATCCCTTTATACTCAACGATATTGTGTCCCTATACACCGGGTGTTGTCGTAACTATCATAAAGTTCTCCTTTTATCGAAGTTATGCGAGAGCCTGTGCAAGATCCTCGATGATATCATCGGCATTTTCAAGACCTACGCTGATTCTGATAAGATCGGGACCAACGCCCGCAGCTACAAGCTCTTCGTCGGTAAGCTGTCTGTGGGTTGATGATGCGGGATGGAGCACGCAGGTGTGTGCATCCGCAACATGGGTGGCGATCATGGCAACCTTGAGCTTTCTCATGAAGTCCTCGGCAGCCTTTCTTCCGCCCTTGACACCGAAGGAGATAACTCCGCAGGTTCCGTTCGGCATATATTTCTGTGCAAGCTCGTAATACCTGTCTCCCTTAAGTCCGGGATAGGTGACCCATGCGACGTTTTCATGACCCTGAAGGAATTCGGCTACCTTCTGGGCATTCTCACAGTGTCTGGGCATTCTTACAGCGAGGGATTCAAGTCCGAGGTTGAGATAGAATGCGTTCTGGGGAGCCTGGATGGAACCGAGGTCTCTCATGAGCTGTGCGGTGCACTTGGTGATGAATGCGCCTTCCTTGCCGAACTTCTCGGCATAGGTGATGCCGTGATAGCTTTCATCGGGGGTGCAGAGTCCGGGGAACTTGTCGGCATGCGCCATCCAGTCGAACTTTCCGGAATCAACGATGCATCCGCCAACGGCAACATCATGTCCGTCCATATACTTGGTGGTGGAGTGGGTTACGATATCAACTCCCCACTCGAAGGGTCTGCAGTTGATGGGTGTTGCGAAGGTGTTGTCAACGATGAGGGGAACTCCGTGCTTATGTGCTGCCTTGGAGAACTTCTCAAAATCGAAAACGGTAAGTGCGGGGTTTGCGATGGTCTCGCCGAATACCGCCTTGGTGTTGGGCTTGAATGCGGCTTCGAGCTCTTCCTCGGTGCAGTCGGGAGAGATGAAGGTAAAATCGATACCCATCTTTCTCATAGTCACGTTGAAGAGATTGAAGGTTCCGCCATATATCGAAGAGGATGAAATGACATGATCTCCGCAGTTCGCAAGATTGAAGACCGCGAACATGTTGGCTGCCTGTCCCGAGCTTGTGAGCATAGCGGCGGTACCGCCCTCAAGAGCCGCGATCTTGGCTGCCACCATATCATTGGTAGGGTTCTGAAGCCTGGTATAGAAATATCCGCTCGCTTCCAGATCGAAGAGCTTGCCCATATCCTCGCTGGTATCATACTTAAAAGTGGTACTCTGAACGATGGGGATCATACGGGATTCTCCGTTCTTGGGGGTATATCCCGCCTGGATACATTTAGTTTCTGCTTTCATATTTTCCTCCAAAAAAGTGCGCAAAAATTCCTTTATATTTTAGCCCCCGCGCCCTGCACCTGCAAGGAAATATTTGATAAATTCCGCATTTGTGTACACAAAAAGAGGACCCTTACGGGTCCTCTTTACTCTTATGCTTTACTCCTAACTGTAACTGGTATAGTCTCTGTATTTATTCCATACCAGACAGATCCAGGTCTTTCCTTTATTGAGGATCACTTCCTCGTCTTCGTTATCCGCATACAGATATCTGGTCTGTGCATATATGTCATCCGTGTAATTCAGACTTTCGTCAAACGGCAGATCTCTCGCCCATTTGAGATCGACGCACTTTCCGTTTGTGAAAAGAACTCCGTCTCCGGCACCGAAAACTATGAAATTCATGTAACCGTCATTTCCGGGGTACGCTTCACCGTCAACATATTTGATAATGACATTGGAAACCGCAAGCTGCTCGCCGGTAAGTTCGTCGACCTGGGGCTCGCCGTTCTGATATCTGTAGTAGAGCTGATCCTCGGGATTATATACAAAGTAGGGATTGAGCTCACTGTATCCATTCGGGGACTGCTGGTTGTGATCACCGCCGGGATAGATAACGCTTGTATCGGGATAATCTTCATATTCCGCCCTGCTTGCATCGGTTGCGATGGGAAGCGGGAAAGTGTAGTTCCCGGTCGGATAATCGGTGCTGTAGCCGAGACGTGAGACTGCGGCGTTATACCCGTCAATACGCATCACACCGGTATATTCAAGAGACCATCCCAGCTCCTGACGTTCCTTGTCCCTGGAAAAAGCCTCGTCCGCACCTACATCGATACCCTTTACCGAAGCGCTTATATTATCCACATAATCACTGTTTATGAGCGGGCCGACATATGATTCGGCAAGTCCCCAGTTACAGTAGATGGCATCATAACTGAGCGCTTCCTGAAGAAAGTAGTGTCTTGCGCTTCTGATGGGCTCGATATATTCCAGATCGTCATAGTCCTGGAAGATTCCCATAAGTCTCGTGCAGCTGCACTTTTCCATCGGAGCTTCATAGATGATATCCGCATAGGATACTCCGTACTGGGGAAGCGCGTTGCGGTTATTGGGGATCATGACAGCCATGGGTCTGCGCTGTGCGATATCCGCATCTATCCATTCACCGGTAAGATAGCTCTCCATCTTGCCGTCATCACGTACATATCTCTCACCTATGGCCATAAGCCCCGGAAGAACCGTGGGGCCGGGATCCGGTGTCTCATTTGATGAAACGTCGATCGGCTGATCCTGATAATCGACCGGTTTGTATTCGTCAGGATTTCCGCAGGCAGCGAATGTAAGAAGCGCCGCGGAGGCAAATATCATATATTTTTTAGCAAGTTTTCCAAACTGCATATCTTCTTCCTCAAAGCAGATAACAGAGCAGTGCGGGTAGCCGGACTCGAACCGGCATGGTGTCGCCACCGAGGGATTTTAAGTCCCTTGCGTCTACCTATT
>JAGCRJ010000119.1 GCA_017964745.1 Lachnospiraceae bacterium | reverse complement strand
GCGGGAGATACATTCGCATATGACGATAAAGGAAATGCAAGCAAGGAAGAAAGGGAGAAGGAAGCTGCCGATAAACTTTTCTCACAGATACCTCCTGAGCAGGGCGCGGAGATAAGATCGCTCTGGGAAGAATTTGATGCCGCACGGACGACGGATGCAAAGTATGCCGCATGCCTCGACAGGCTTCAGCCTTTTCTTCACAACACACTTACCGAAGGACATACATGGAGAGAGGGACATACACGCAGAGAACAGGTCGAAAAGAGGATGAAGATCATAAAAGAATTCATGCCTGATGTATATGAATGGGTTGATAAAAACCTTGACCGGGGCATAGAAAAAGGATGGCTTAATTCTTGACACAAATGTCATAAAAAATTTTTTAAAAATTTGTTGACAAAAATATTTATTCAGAGTATTATTCGTTCATGTAATGGAGCAAAGGAGTTCCGGATAGATTTTCCGGGACTCCATTTTTTTATATCCTGTTTAAAGCAAAGGCGCTTTTAACTTTACCGGAAGTTAGAAGCGCCTTTTAATTTTCGGGATGCTCCAAAATCCAGGAGGAGGAAAACATTATGGAAGAGATTTTAAGTATTGTCGACGGAAAACTGTTTGGCGTATGGTTTCTGATCGGCGCCGCACTTGTATTTTGGATGCAGGCGGGATTTGCAATGGTGGAGACCGGATTTACGAGGGCCAAGAACGCCGGTAATATCCTGATGAAGAACCTGATGGATTTCTGTATAGGATGCTGTGTATTTATCCTTATAGGTTTCAGTCTTCTTCTTGGCGAAGATGTAATGGGATTTATCGGAAAACCCGGATTCGATATCTTCACTGCTTACGAAAGCTTTGACTGGTCGAATTTCATATTCAACCTTGTGTTCTGTGCAACGACAGCAACCATAGTATCCGGTGCTATGGCAGAGCGTACCAAGTTCCTCAGCTACTGTGTATACTCCGCAGTCATCTCCGCACTCATCTATCCCATCGAGGCACACTGGATCTGGGGCGGCGGCTGGCTCGCTCAGCTCGGTTTCCATGATTTCGCAGGATCCTGTGCGATCCATATGGTAGGCGGTATCGCAGCACTTGTCGGTGCGAAAATGGTCGGACCCCGTATCGGTAAGTTCGAAAAGGACGAAAAGGGCAATATCACAAAAGTTAATGCATTCCCCGGACATAACATTGTTGTAGGTGCACTCGGTGTATTTATTCTCTGGCTCGGCTGGTACGGATTCAACGGTGCGGCTTGTACTTCTGTAGAACAGCTCGCATCCGTATTCGTAACCACAACGATCGCTCCTTCAATTGCGACCGTAGTATGTATGATCTTTACATGGATCAAATATGGCAAGCCCGATGTTTCAATGTGTATGAACGCTTCACTTGCAGGTCTTGTAGCGATCACAGCTCCCTGTGATGTAACCGATGCATTCGGCGCTATCATCATCGGTGCCGTTGCCGGACTTCTTGTCTGCTTCGGTGTATGGCTTCTTGATTATAAGCTTCATATCGACGATCCCGTCGGTGCAGTTGCGGTTCATATGATGAACGGTATCTGGGGTACCATCGCAGTAGGTCTCTTTGCTACTCCCGATGCTCCCGACAGTGAGCTTACCGGACTTTTCTACGGCGGCGGATTTGAACTTCTCGGAATACAGCTTCTCGGATTCGTAACCGTTGCAGCATGGGCAGCAGTCGGAATGCTTGTAGTATTCTCTATCATCAAGGCAATCTTCGGACTCCGTGTTTCGGAAGAAGAGGAGATCGAAGGTCTCGATATCACCGAGCACGGTCTTGCATCAGCTTATTCAGGCTTCAGTATTGTTGACCTTTCAGGTGCAATGATGAGCGAGAACGAGAACACCAGTCTCGGTACCGCTGATTATGATAAGGCAAGCGAAGCTCAGAAGAAGGCATCCGTACAGGTTGTCGATACAACCAAGGAAATGAAAGCTGCAGGTGTTGTTCAGGATACCGGAATGCACAAGGTTGTCATCATCACCAAGCTTTCCAGATACGACAATATCAAGCGTGCACTCAATGATCTCGGTGTTACCGGTATCACTGTTACACAGGTTACCGGATGCGGTATCCAGAAGGGCGCCGGCGAGATGTACAGAGGAGTTGAGATGGATATGACACTCCTTCCCAAGATCAAGCTTGAAGTTGTTGTCAGCAAGATCCCTGTCGACGCAGTTATCGAAACTGCCAAGAAGACTCTTTACACCGGCAAGATCGGCGACGGTAAGATCTTCGTATATCCTGTCAGCAGGGTTGTGAAGATCAGGACCGGTGAAGAAGATTACGCGGCACTTCAGGATGTCGAGTAACAAATTACAAAATTAAATATATAGAAATGTAAACTGTCCGATAAAAATTTTTCTTGACATTGCAGGATAAAAAGATTATTTTATTCTGCAAGAGGCAATGGCGTCTCTGGTGTCGATATGGCACCAGAGGCGCTTTTTTCTTTTTATTTCAGATCTGAAGGGGCAATGATATGGACAATAATCTTTCATACGACAGAGAACATGATGCGTGCGGTATAGGTGCGGTCGTCAAGATTGACGGCGTTCCCGAGTATTCCGTAATGGATGACGCGCTCACCATAGTTGAAAAGCTCGAGCACAGAGCAGGTAAGGATGCAAGCGGCAAGGTAGGAGACGGTGTAGGAATCCTGCTGCAGATTTCCCATCCTTTCTTTTCTGCCGCATGTAAGAAGATCGGGATCAAGATCGGTTCCGCAGGTGAGTACGGTATCGGTATGTTCTTCCTCCCCCAGGATGAGCTTAAGAGAACATTTGCAAAGAGACTCTTTGAAGTCATTGCGGGAAAAGAAGGAATAGATACACTCGGCTGGAGAGAGGTTCCCATTCATCCCGAGATCCTCGGAAAGAGAGCACTCGACTGTCAGCCCTCTATCTGGCAGTGCTTCCTTAAAAAGCCGGCTCAGATCGAAAAGGGAATCGATTTTGACAGAAGACTTTATGTTGTAAGAAGAGAATTCGAGCAGTCTTCCGATGATACATATATCTGTTCACTTTCATCACGTACCATCGTTTACAAGGGAATGTTTCTTGTAGGCCAGCTCAGAAGATTCTACGACGATCTTCAGAGCAGGGATTATCTCTCTGCAGTGGCACTTGTCCACTCCAGATTCTCCACCAACACTCTTCCCAGCTGGGAAAGAGCACATCCTTACAGATTCATCGCACATAACGGTGAGATCAATACCATCAGGGGAAACTCCGACAGGATGCTCGCACGTGAAGAGACGATGCATTCAAAGCTTCTCGAAGAGGATGCGAGCAAGATCTATCCTGTTATCTCCGCAAGCGGATCCGATTCCGCAATGCTCGACAACACACTCGAATTCCTTTACATGAACGGAATGGACCTTCCTCTCGCAATGATGGCACTCATTCCCGAACCCTGGAAGCACAACCGTTTCATGAGTGAATCCAAGAAGGATTTCTACCATTATTATGCAACCATGATGGAACCCTGGGACGGCCCCGCCGCCATCCTTTTCACGGACGGCGAGCTATTCGGCGCAACTCTCGACCGTAACGGCCTCAGACCTTCCAGATATTATATTACCGACGACAATCGCCTCATCCTTTCATCGGAAGTAGGAGTACTTGATATCGCACCCGAGCATATCATCAAGAAATCAAGACTCACTCCCGGAAGAATGCTTCTTGTAGACACAAAGAAAAAGAGGATCATCTCCGATGATGAGTGCAAGGAATTCTATGCTTCGTCAAATCCTTACGGTGAATGGCTTGATGCGCATCTGATCCACTTAAAGGATCTTGTCATCCCCAATCATCAGGTGCCTTCACACACTCAGGAAGAGCGTGACAGACTTTACAAGGTATTCGGATACAGCTATGAAGAGGTCAAGACCTATATCCTTGAGGCTGCAACAAACGGTGCGGAGCCTACCGTATCGATGGGTCATGACGTTCCTCTTGCATCCCTATCTGAAAATCATCCGCTGCTCTACGGTTTCTTCAAGCAGCAGTTTGCGCAGGTTACCAATCCTCCCATCGATTCGCTCCGTGAGAAGATCGTAACCGACACGACCGTATACATCGGATCCGACGGTGATCTCTTAAGTGAAAAGAGTGAGAACTGCACGGTGCTCGAGGTTAATAACCCGATCCTTACCGGCGTGGATCTGATGAAGATCCGTTCGATGAAGCATAAAGGATTCAAGACCGAAACTGTTTCTCTTCTTTATTATAAGCACACCTCTCTCTCACGTGCGGTTGAGCAGCTCTATCTGTCAGTTGACCGTGCCGTATCGGGCGGAGCCAATATCATCATCCTTTCCGACAGGGGTGTTGACGAGAACCATGTACCCATCCCCGCACTCCTTGCAGTCTCTGCGGTTGAGCAGCATCTTGTCCACACCAAAAAGAGAACCGCGGTATCACTTATCCTCGAGACCGCTGAAGTAAGGGATGTACATCAGACCGCATGCATCCTCGGTTTCGGTGCACGCGCGGTAAATCCTTATCTTGCACATGAATGCATCGGTGAACTCATTTCGCTCGGACTTCTTGATAAGGATCTTCACACCGCAATAGACGATTTTGACAAAGCTCTTCTTTCCGGTGTTGTCAAGATTGCAGCCAAGATGGGTATATCCACCATTCAGTCATATCAGTCCGCAAGAATATTCGAAGCAATCGGTCTTTCCGATGAAGTCATAGAAAAGTACTTCACCGGCGTATCCAGCAGGGTCGGAGGAATCGGTGTAAAGGAACTCGAAGAGGGCATCGCATACAGACATGACAGGGCATTCGATCCCATGGGTCTTCCCATCGATCCCGTTCTCGACAGCACCGGCTTCCATAATTTAAGAAGCGGTGAAGGCAAGGAAGACCACCTCTACAGTCCCAAGACCATAGTTCTTCTCCAGCAGGCAGTCAGGACAGGGGATTTTGAAAAGTTCAAGGAGTACAGCGCGCTTGTCGATGATTCGGCTCATCCTCATACACTCAGGGGACTTCTTGAATTTGTTCCCGCCGGAAAGCCCATACCGATAGATAAGGTCGAACCCGTATCCGAGATCGTAAAGAGATTCCAGGTAGGCGCAATGAGCTACGGTTCACTTTCGAGAGAAGCCCATGAGACCATCGCGATCGCCATGAACAGACTCGGCGGACGTTCCAATACCGGTGAGGGCGGCGAAGCATCCGACAGATTCGGAACGGAGAAAAACAGTGCGGTCAAGCAGGTTGCATCCGGACGTTTCGGCGTTACGGAGGAATACCTTCTTTCCGCAAAAGAGATCCAGATAAAGATGGCACAGGGTGCTAAGCCCGGTGAAGGCGGAAACCTTCCCGCGAAGAAAGTATATCCCTGGGTTGCAAAGACAAGATGCTCGACTCCGGGCGTACAGCTTATCTCCCCGCCTCCTCATCATGATATCTATTCGATCGAGGATCTGGCGCAGCTTATATACGATCTCAAGAATGCAAACAGAGACGCAAGAATATCCGTCAAGCTTGTTTCCGAAGCAGGCGTAGGAACCATCGCAAGCGGTGTTGCCAAGGCCGGAGCACAGGTTGTGCTTATCTCCGGTTACGACGGAGGAACCGGTGCTGCGCCTTACAGTTCGGTACACTCCGCAGGTCTTCCCTGGGAACTCGGTGTTGCCGAGACACATCAGGCTCTCATCGAAAGCGGCCTGAGATCCAGAGTAAGGATCGAAACGGACGGAAAACTTATGACAGGACGCGATGTTGCGATCGCAGCATTCCTCGGAGCTGAGGAATTCGGATTTGCAACCGCTCCGCTCGTATCACTCGGATGCATGATGATGAGAGTATGTTCGAAGGATACCTGCCCCGTAGGTATCGCCACACAGAACGAGCTTCTCAGAAAGAGATTCGCAGGCAAGCCCGAACACCTCATGAACTTTATGACCTTCGTTGCAATGCAGCTTCGTGAGATCATGGCACAGCTCGGATTCACAAGTGTCGATGAGATGATCGGACGTACTGACTGCCTGAGAAAGCGCGATAAATTCGGTCAGCCCCATGCCGGTACGATCAGCTTCGACAGGATCCTGACCGAAGGATTTGCAGGTGAAAAAGAAAACAGATTTGATCCGAAGCAGAGCTTTGATTTCGAACTTGAGAAGACTCTCGATGAAAAGAAGCTTCTTCCCTGGTTCGAAAAATCGGTCAAGTCCAAGGAAAAGACCTCATCCATTTCCCTTAAGGTAAGCTCTACGGACAGAACATTCGGAACGATACTCGGATCGGAGATAGTAAGAAAGTACGGCGAGGATTGCGGAAAGCTTTCCGAAGACAGATTCCATGTAAACTGCGAAGGCGGCGGCGGACAGTCATTCGGAGCATTCATCCCCCACGGACTTACCATTACGCTGAAAGGCGATGCCAATGACGGATTCGGCAAAGGTCTTTCGGGCGGAAAGCTTGTACTTACTCCTCCCGAAAAGAGTCCCTTCAAAGCGTCGGAGAACATTATCGTAGGTAATGTGGCGCTCTACGGTGCAACCTCAGGTAAGGCATATATCTGCGGTGTTGCCGGTGAAAGATTCTGCGTAAGAAATTCCGGCGCGGTAGCGGTTGCCGAAGGCTGCGGCGATCACGGTCTTGAGTATATGACCGGAGGAAGAGCCGTAATACTCGGACCAACCGGCAAGAACTTTGCAGCAGGTATGAGCGGCGGTATCGCATATGTGCTCGACAGGGATCACAGCCTGTACCGCAAGATCAACAAGGATATGGTCGAACTCGAGGAAGTGACCGAGAAGTACGACATCGAAGAATTGAAGGATATCCTTGAGGATTACGTAAAAGCTACGGATTCCGAACTCGGAAAAGAAATACTCGGTAATTTCGAAAATGAACTTCCCGGATTCAAGAAGATCATCGCAAGGGATTATCAGAAGATGATAAGGACCATCGGAAAGTACGAAGAGCAGGGAATCTCCAGGGAAGCTTCCGAACTCGAAGCATTCAGGGAACTCACAAATGCTGCGGTATAACTGCATATCCGAAACGATAACGAGTATAGGAAACAGGTAAAGACAATGGGAAAACAGACAGGATTTCTTGAATATGCCAGGAAAGAGAATAACGAGATACCCGCAAAGGAAAGAATAAAGGGATACAAGGAATTCCATACCTTCGCATCCGAGGAAGTCAGAAGATGCCAGGGTGCAAGATGCATGAACTGCGGTGTTCCTTTCTGCCAGTCGGCAATGAGCCTGAGCGGAATGGTAGTAGGATGCCCTCTCCACAATCTCATTCCCGAGTGGAATGATGCGATATACAGGGGTGAGGATTCACATGCTCTCGCAAGACTCCTCAAGACCAACAGATTCCCCGAGTTCACCGGACGCGTTTGTCCCGCGCTCTGTGAGAAGGCATGTATATGCGGTCAGTATGACGATCCCGTCACTGTCAGGGATAATGAACTTTATCTTATCGAGGAAGGTTACAAGAACGGATGGATGAAGGGTGATGCCCCGATAAAGGAAAGCGGTAAGAAGGTTGCCGTTATCGGAAGCGGTCCCTCCGGACTTGCTGCTGCGGATGCCCTCAGAAGAAGAGGACATGCAGTGACCGTATATGAAAGAGATGACCGTATCGGCGGACTTCTCATGTACGGCATACCAAATATGAAACTTGATAAGAGTGTCATTTCCAGAAGACAGAAGCTCATGGAAGAGATGGGCATAGTCTTCAAGACCGGTGTGAATGTCGGCGAGAAGGTCAAAGTATCTGCTCTTAAGAAGGAATATGATGCGGTGGTCCTTTGCTGCGGTGCAAAGCAGCCCAGGGCTCTTAATGCAGAAGGAATGGAAGGCTGCGAAGGTATCTACTTTGCGGTTGACTTCCTGAAGGCCGCAACAAGAAACGTTCTTGATATCGAAGCTCTTCCCGCTAAATTTGATGCCAAGGATAAGAATGTCGTAATAGTGGGCGGCGGTGATACCGGTAATGACTGCATCGGAACCGTTATCAGAATGGGATGCAAGTCGGTGACCGCACTTGAGATGATGCCCAAGCCCCCCGTGGAAAGAGCGGCGAACAATCCCTGGCCCGAATGGCCCAAGACCCTGAGGACCGATTACGGTCATGTAGAGGCCAAGGAAGTATTCGGAGAAGATCCCAGAGTCTTCAAGACAACCGTCAAGAAGGTTATATCCAAG
>JAGCRJ010000010.1 GCA_017964745.1 Lachnospiraceae bacterium | reverse complement strand
CCCTCGGCTTCGTAAATGAAAAAACCGCCGGGCAGTCCCGTAGGTATGATCCCGCCTGATTTCGTGATGATATAATCCTCTGCCATAAATCTCTCCCCTCATTATATGCAGAACTATCACGGTATTAACTTGTAAATGGGACAATGCTTATTTCTGATCTTTTACGGCAGACAGCTGATCCTTAAGATCCCTCACCTTGTCCTTGATCCTCGCATTTGCCGCCGGCGAAGTAAGAATGCCGGAGATCATCCTGCTGCAGGTCGTATAGTCCTTCAGATGGAAGGACAGCTGTGCGAGCAGGTAATCCAGTGTGGTGGAATCCATTCCCGCTATCGGTGAACTCTCTGAGGTTCTTGCTTCCAGAAATCCCTTGTAAGCATTCTCCTCATAATCATTCTCCTGAGCCTTGAGAGACTCGATCAAAGCCTTGTGATCACCCTCCTGTTCAGCCAGGAATTCTCCGTAGCTTCTGAGGAGCCATGCCATTCTCAGGCACACATACGCTTTCTCGCTTACCTTGCTCTTCTTTACGACCGCACATGCAAGCGCAAGCTTATATCTCTCGAGAGCCTGCTCAAAGGAATAGGTCTCATCATCGTATTTTGTAAGTACGACATTGCTGCTGATCTGCTCCTTGATCATCTTGACCTGAGTCGGAAGAAGTGTCGTGAAATATCTTCCGAGGGCGGCATATCCGCAGATGGGGCAAAGGAGGACGTCATACTTCTCGGCTGCAAAGCCTTCATAGATCGGGCGAAGATCGAAATCGGTCTTCTTGAGTTTGGCCTTTCCGGTCTTCATTATCTTGGCACTGAAGGGCTGGTCACATACGGGGCATTTGAAGCTCTTGTCGTAAATGAAGTCCGTTTCGACAAACTCCGGCTCCTTATGGACATTAGCTTCAGCAACAGCCTTTTCTTCCTTTTTTTCTTTTTCGAAAATATCTACATTCTCAAGTTTTCCGAGACCAAGGCTTTCAAGCCCGGATAAAAGACCGGCCATAATATCCTCCAAAAACTAATCTGATCAGTTGGATGCGGGGAGAGTGAACGAACTCTTGAGTCCCACGATACGGTTGAAGACAAGCTTGTCATCGGTTGAATCCTTGCAATCGACGACGAAGAAGCCGTTTCTTACGAACTGGAATCTGTCGAAGGCCTGTGCGCCTGCGAATGCGGGCTCAAGCTTGCAGTTATCGCATACGGTAAGGGAATTGGGGTTGAGGTTGACGTTACCGTTCTCGTCATACACGCCCTTCTCTTCATCGACGAGGTTCTCGTAAAGCCTTACCTGAGCGGTTATGGCACTCGATGCGGGAACCCAGTGGATGGTACCCTTGACCTTGCGTCCGTCCTCGGAGGTGCCTCCCTTGGTAGCGGGATCGTAGGTGCAGTGCACAACGGTAACCTTGCCGTCAGCATCCTTTTCACAGGATACGGCGGTAACATAGTATGCGTTCATGAGTCTGACTTCGTTTCCGGGGAAAAGCCTGAAATACTTCTTGGGAGGTTCCTCCATGAAGTCGTCTCTTTCGATATAAAGCTCTCTCTCGAAAGGAACCTGTCTT
This sequence comes from Lachnospiraceae bacterium, assembly GCA_017964745.1. Classification (GTDB taxonomy): domain Bacteria; phylum Bacillota; class Clostridia; order Lachnospirales; family Lachnospiraceae; genus AC2028. Next base: position 1,254 of record JAGCRJ010000010.1, on the reverse strand, counting down.
GAACCGAGTTCTTCGTTCTCGGGATTGTTGGAAGCGGTTACCATTTCGGTCTGCCCCTCGGGATAGTTGTCTATCACGAGCTTGATGGGATCGAGGACAGCCATGTAACGCTTAGCGACAGGCTTAAGATCCTCTCTTATGCAATACTCAAGTGCGGCATAGTCTGCGGATGCCTGCGACTTGGAGATACCGCAGAGCTCTACAAACTTTCTGATGGATGAAGGAGTGAAGCCCCTTCTCTTGAGCGCTGCGATGGAAACAAGCCTGGGATCGTCCCATCCGTCCACGGTGCCGTTTTCAACGAGCTTCTTGATATATCTCTTGCCGGTAACGACATTGGTGAGATACATCTTCGCAAACTCGATCTGTCTGGGAGGATTGGGATATTCGAGCTCCTTAACGACCCAGTCATAAAGAGGTCTGTGATCTTCGAATTCAAGTGTGCAGAGCGAGTGGGTGATTCCCTCTACGGCATCCTCAATGGGATGTGCGAAGTCGTACATGGGATAGATGCACCACTTGTCACCGGTTCTGTGATGGGTCATATGTGCGACACGGTAGATGACGGGATCTCTCATGTTGATGTTGGGAGATGCCATATCGATCCTGGCCCTGAGGGTCTTCTCACCGTCGGCGTACTTGCCTTCCTTCATCTCCTCGAAAAGAGCGAGGTTTTCCTCAACGGATCTGTTCCTTCCGGGATCGTCCTTGCCGGGCTGCTCGAAGGTTCCCCTGTATTCCCTGACTTCATCAGCGGTCAGGTCGGATACATATGCCTTGCCCTTCTTGATGAGCTTGATGGCTCCTTCATACATCCGGTCAAAATAATCGGATGCAAAGAAAAGCCTGTCCTCAAAGTCGGCACCGAGCCACATGACGTCCGCCTTAATGGACTCGACGAACTCGGTCTTCTCCTTGGTGGGGTTGGTGTCGTCGAATCTGAGGTTGAACTTTCCGCCGTACTCCTGAGCCATTCCCGAATTAAGGATTATGCTCTTGGCATGGCCAATATGGAGATAACCGTTGGGCTCGGGAGGGAATCTGGTCATTACATGATCAAATCTTCCGCTCGCGAGATCCGAATCGATCTCATTTTCAATAAAATGTTTGGAACGTTCTTCAATATCACCCATTATATAACTCCTGATATTAATGATGGAAAAGTCTGATTCCGGTGAAGCACATGACCATATCGTACTTGTCGCATGCCTCGATGACTACATCGTCCCTCTTGGATCCGCCGGGCTGTGCGAT
>JAGCRJ010000009.1 GCA_017964745.1 Lachnospiraceae bacterium | reverse complement strand
GTCAGACACTTCCCTGTCCCCCGGAGACGTCGCAGACCTCAAACTCACCGGAATACTTACCGAGGAGATCATGTCGGCTGAAAAGTAAGCAACGCTCGGCCGATCATCGCCGGTACCGGCACACGGAAACATATAAAAAACGAAAACAGGGGGACGGTTCTGCTGTTTTCCGCAGGAACATAAAAAACGTAAGCAGCTTTTGCCGCTTACGTTTTCTTTATATTGTGATGTCTCTTATCCGAGTGTGAACTTCTGAGTGTTTCCGCCTGAGGTAGCTTCGTACTCGCCCTTGAATCCGGTGACCTCAGCAAAGCCCTCGCTGTCGGTGTGGACCGTGTAATCGGTGGTCCACTCTTCCTTGATCATTTTCTTAAGCTCCGTATATGCGGGCTTGATGCTTCCGTCCTTCCTGACCAGTCCGCTGGGTGCGCCGAGCCATGCTCCGTCCGCAAAATCCCATCCGGTAACAGCCTCTACAAGGGGATGGTCGAAGAGGATCTCCATCATCTCTCTCCATTCCTTCCTCTGCCTTTCCTCACCCTCGGGTGTGGTGGGCCATACTTCGGGCTGGTAATCGTTGAGATCGACGATCTCGGGAGGCATGAGTTCTCCGGAGATCAGGGTATTTTCGGTAAAGTGAAGAGGAAGTCCGAAGAATGAGAATCTGTCCAGGATGTCCTCAAGCTTTTCCTTTCCCATATAGCCCTGATGCTGATGTGTCTGGATACCGATCGCAGAGATGGGAACTCCCGCATTGAGAAGTCCGTCGATAAGGATCCTGTAGCTTTCGGAAAGATTGAAATCGTTGATAAGGAGCGTTGCATCGGGATTTGCAGCCTTGGCAGCATCGAAGACTTCCTTTACCAGCTTTATTCTTCCGAGATCCTTGCAGATTCTTGTGACAGCATTGTCATATCTGTCGTAAACCTGCATGATGACAACCTCGTTGATGACATCCCACACGTCGACGACACCCTTGAAGGCGGTGACGTCACGGTTGATACGATCAAGCTGCTTGCTGAGGATCGTGGCGTTGTCATACTTCATGAGCCAGTCTGCACATACGGTGTGCCAGCAAAGGGGATGGCCCTTAAGCTTTACACCCTTGCCTGCGTAGTACTTCGCACTTCTCATCATGGGCTCAAAATTGGTCTTGCCCTCTTCGTGCTCATATCCGCCCCAGTAAAAGTGCATGGTTCCGTAATTGACAAGATCCAGCCATTCGCGGATCTTCGTCATCTGAACGGCAGTCTGCTCATCGGGAGCCTGTCCTCCGTTTAATACCTCATCGGGAGGAAGGAAATCGTAAGCTCCGATACCGAAAAGGAATTTGTGGTTCTTAAGCTTTACGTTTACATCGGCATCCTTAAGGGGTGCTCCGTTATTATCGGTGAATCTGATCCTCGCGGTAGCTTTTCTGTGTGCATACTTTTCTGCCATGATCTCTCTCCTTATTTTTCAGATGACGTTTCTCCGGAAGCGGAGCCGTCTTTCTTTTCCGCAAGGATGGGCCTTGCAACCCTAACGTTGAAGAATTCTATCAAAGGTCCCATGAAGAACGCGGTTATGATCGTTCCCACTCCGACGATGGTAGGGATCGAGGACACCTTTCCGCCGGAAAGAAGGAACAGTCCCGCGCCGAGTATTACGCATACAAGATCGGTGACGATCCTCACATACTGAAACTTGCCCTTTTTCCAGGTCTTGCTGATGATGAGTGCAACCGCATCATATGTAGATACGCCCAGGTCCGCGGTCATATAGAATGCGGATCCGAAGCAGATGATGACAACTCCGATCACCAGGCACAAGATCCTCACCGCCATGGACGGATCGGGAAGAAGGGTCTGCAGGAATTCATAGGTGAACTGGGTTATGTATCCCAGAAGGAACAGGTTGATGAATGTCGCGATACCGATGTAATGCCTGTCGAATACAAGCGCAAATAAAAGAAGTACCGCATTTGCTATCACATAAAGTGTTCCGAACTTGATGGGGACAAGTGCATCAAGCCCCGCCATGAAGGACTGGAAAGGATCCACTCCCAGGGCGGCGATCTTGAAGATGCCCACGCTTATCGCACATATGATGACTCCGAACAATGTCATCAGGATTCTTTTTACTCTGATGCTCATTTCATATCTCTCTTTCAACTCTGATGATTTGAAATGATGATATCACAGTATTATTCACAAACTATGCGATTATTTGGCGAGTTTTCCACCGATTTTTGTCATGGCATGTGACAGGCTCCGGGAAAACGATGAAGGCTACTTTCTGGTAAAGCGTCTGAGCATGGGTACGATCTCTGCCAGTGCGGCTACCGTGGCTTCAATGTCTTCGCGGGTTGTCAGGACCGACATTGAGATCCTTATCGTCGATTCGAGAAGTCCCTTGTCCAGGCCTATCGAAGTAAGTGTTGCGGAAGGCGTTCTCTTATGCGTCGAGCATGCGCTTCCCGCCGAAACATATATTCCCTTATCCTCGAGGGAATGGAGCAGGACCTCCGCCCTTACGTCCTTTACCGAAACGGAAATGATGTGGGGTGCGGTTCCCGTAATGCCCTCCGCGCCTTCTCCGGTAAGTCCGTTTATGCTTACTCCGTCTATCTTCGATGCATTTTCAATGAAATACTTTTTCAGCTCATAAAGAGAAGCGGTGTCCTCGTCCAGCTTTTCATAGAGCATCTTCGCGGCAAGTGCCATTCCGGATATTCCGGGAACATTTTCCGTGCCTGACCTTATGCCCTTCTGCTGTCCTCCTCCGTATACGGGTGAAACGATCCTTACGCCGTCCCCGATATAAAGAAGTCCGCAGCCCTTGGGTCCGTGGATCTTGTGAGAGCTTGCGCTGAGAAGATCTATCTTCATCCTGCCGGGATTAATGCGTGACTTTCCGAAGCCCTGCACGGCATCCACATGGAAGAGGCATTCGGGACATTTTTCCTTGATCAGACTGCCCGCTTCGGCTATGGGCTGCACGGATCCGATCTCGTTATTGGTATGCATGATCGAAACAAGTATCGTTCCGGGTGTAAGGGCGGCTTCAAGCTCATCAAGCGATATCCGTCCGCTTTCGTCCGTCCCGAGATATGTGACCTCAAAGCCCTCATCCTCAAGATGCTTAACCGTGTTCAGAACGGCCGGGTGCTCGATCTTCGTCGTGATGATATGCTTTCCCCTTCTGTCCAGCGCCTTGGCCGCGCCCAGGATCGCGATATTGTCAGACTCCGTGCCACCGGAGGTGTAATAGATGTTCTTTTCGGTGCAGCCGAGGATCCCCGAAAGGATCTTGGTGCTCTCCTTGAGGCGTCCTTCCGCCACCACTCCCATGTGGTGCATGCTCGAGGGGTTTCCGTAGTCCTCTCCCATGACCTTGGATATCAGGTCTATGACCTCGGGAAAAGCCTTTGTGGTTGCTGAGTTATCCAGATATATTTCTTTCATATTTTGATAGTCACCGCGGAATTGTTCTGTTATAATACAAATTGTGCATAAAGCCGAGTGCTTAACGGCACTTAATAATCACACTTCAAATATGATACATCAAGTCAGGTGCATCGTCCAACGTCGTTTTGAAGTAATGTAAGGGGAGGATTACATTCATGATTCACAATGATTTCAGAGAGCTGATGGAATATGCCAAGTCCAATAACTGCTCCGACATCCACATCACTGTAGGAACAAATGTAGCGATCCGCAGATACGGTGAACTCAGAATTCTTGAGCCGGCTCCTTCAGCAGAAGAATCCAGAAACATGATCTACTCATTCCTTGAGCAGGATCAGATCGAGAGAGTATCCGGCGGTATGGACCTCGATGCCGGTGTCATGCTCTGGGACGGAACCAGAATCAGAGCCAATATCTATCATCAGAGAAACAATCTTGCGGCAAGTATCCGTATTCTCAATCAGACAGTTCCTTCCTTTGAAGAGCTCCTTCTTCCTCCCGTTTGTAAGGAACTTGCTGAAATGCCCAGAGGCCTTGTTCTCGTAACCGGACCTACCGGTTCGGGTAAGTCAACCACCCTCGCATCCATGGTCGATTACATCAACAGGACCACTTCAAGACATGTCATCACCATAGAAGACCCCATCGAGTACGTATATCCCCACGATAAGGCTATGATCCACCAGAGAGAAGTCGGAAAGGACGTTCCCACATTCGCAACGGCACTCCGTTCCGCACTCCGTGAAGATCCCGATATCATCCTCGTAGGAGAAATGCGTGACTATGAGACCATCTCCGCAGCTATCACCGCAGCAGAGACCGGACACCTCGTCCTTTCGACACTCCATACAACGAGTGCCGCACAGACCGTAGAAAGAATCATCGACGCAACCCCTCTCGACGGACAGGATCAGATCAGAACACAGTTCTCCAACGTCATCAGAGGTGTTATCACTCAGACACTCGTTCCTACCGCAGATATGGACGGCCGTGTGGTTGCTACCGAGATCATGCTCGGTACTCCCGCTATCGGAAACCTTATCCGTGATAAGAAGACCATCCAGATCCCTTCACTCATCCAGGCAGGACGTTCATCCGGAATGCACCTTCTCAACGACGACCTTGCTTCCCTCGTAGGACGCGGAAGGATCACCAAGGAAGACGCTATGTGGGTCAGCAACGATCCCACCGCACTCGACAAGATGTGCTGATAATATTACACATAACGAAAGCGGGACATCATCCGATGTCCCGCTTTTTTTCCTATCATTTCACGATGCATCCGGCCCGCTTCCGGATCACTTTTCGTTTCTCTTCTCCATATACTTATCAAGCGCTTCCTTCATCTTCTTATTTTCCGACTTCTCGATGAACCTGGTTATGAGAAGGCTCGCCGCCATACTGAGCGAGAATGAAACGAGGAATCCCACCCACGCCGCAAGGTCATTAACAGGGAACCATCCGAACGAAACCGCAAACACAACGATGGATACGAATATCGCGATGATGAAAAGAAGGTTCCTTGCGATCATGTTCATGTTCTTTATGAGCACATCGGTAAGGAATACCACCTGTGCTATCGTGACCAGCACCGCAAGAAGCAAAAGCTGAAGGAGAGTATTTACCGTAAGTCCCCTGCTTCCCAGTTCAAAGAGGGTTGAATACCCTTCTGTCGATCTTCCTATGCATATATCAAACACTATGAAGATAACGACCATCGCACCGTACGTCGCAAGGAGCTGTGCGATGTAACCGAATACGGATTTCTTATCTTCAAAAGCATTCTCCGTTTTTTCCTGAATAATTTCTCTGCCCATCACTTAAGTCCCAACTTTCTTCTGAGTTCTTCGGAATACATTCTCGACACAACGATCTGTTCACCGTTCACTAAAGTGAGCCTGACCTTCCTGTTGATATCGGCCTTAAGGCTTTTGATCTTCCGCAAGTTCACGATGCTCTGCTTGCTCACCCTGAGGAAATCCTGCTTTAAAAGCTCCTGCTCCATCTCGTAGAGCTTAAGCTCAGATTCGTAGGTCTCATCCTCCGTGTAAACAAATGTCCTGCGGTCCACGGCGTCTATATAGAGGATCCTGTCGGTGTCGAGCAGATACGTCTCGTCCCCCTTCTTAACGCCGATCTGCATGTTGATCATCCTCATCATTGCGATGACCTTCTCAACATCCCGCGTCAGGGAAGGAGCGCATATCTTCACGCCCGTATCCTCATATTTCTCATTAATGTCGATCTCGATCTTCATCTACTCAAGTCCTTTTTTCTTAAATGCCGCGAAAAAGAGTACGAGGGCAAGTGCCGCATTTGCTGCCAGCACGCACACGCCGAACCTTCCGGCACTTTCAAAGCTCATTCCGTCCACGGCAACCCTGATCTGCTGCGTAAATACGAATCTCGCCGCCTTCTCTATTTTATCATTAAACATCGCGAGCATGGGAGAAAAAGAAAGAACCATCATGACAGGCATCATAAGAGAAGTGGTGACCATCTGATTCTTTGCAAAGATCCCGATGCATGCCCCGATGAATATCGAGATGATGCAGCCCGTGCCCATCATCGCCATAAAAAACGGTATGTCTCCCGACGGAAGAGCCGATGCCATCACAGCAGATCCCGCCATGCAGAGGACCCAGATATATACAGAGACACCGGTCAGGTATTCAAAGGGTCTTACACCCGCCATCATCAGAACCCTTAATGTGTTTTTTTCCTTTTCCTCGGAAATTATCGATGCCGTCGCTACAAGCGGAGCCATGCCGACAAACATTGACGAGAACATCTTCACAAAAAAGAGTTCGGGCATATCCGCTTTGATCGCATTTTCAAATATAAGAGTCATCAAAGGAAACATCAGAAACTGGATGAGCACGGGTTTATTCTTCACAGTATCCCTTATCTGCTTTTTGACGATCGTAAGTATATTCTTCATTTATTCCTCCTCCAGTTTCTTGCCCGTCAGCTCAAGAAATACCGTTTCAAGGTCAGGCTCCGACGAATGTATTGTCTCTGCCTTTCCCGCAGCGATCAGTTCATCGATCTTCTTTCCGCTTTCTTCCCCGCACGGAAGCTCAATATCTTCACCGGTGTTCAAATGCACCCTTATCGTCTTCTTACTGTCGTATTTCCTGCAGAGTTCATCCGGTGCCCCGATATCGACGATGCGGCCTTCATTTAAAAGTGCGACCGTATCACAGAGTTCGTATGCTTCTTCCATGTTGTGGGTGGTAAGGAAGATCGTGCATCCTTCCTTTTTCTTGTCACGGATCAGCCTGTGTATCGCTTTCGATGAACGGGGGTCGAGTCCGCTTGTGGGCTCGTCCAGGAAAAGGATCTCAGGCGAATGCATGAACACCCTTGCCAGCTGAAGCCTTGCCCTCATTCCCTTGGAAAGATCCGATGCGCTCTTTTTCGCCGCACTTTTAAGTCCCACAAGCTCAAGGCTCTCCGCAATCTTCGCGTAAGGTGTTCCGTATATATCCGCAAATACCTTCAGGTTATCCGTGCATGAGAATCTGTCATAGACTCCGAAGTTGTCCATCATGATACCGATGCGTCTGTTATCCTCTCTCGTAAGATCTCCCGCTTCCTTGTCCATGATGAGCGCGGATCCGCCGTCGTATGAAAGCTGCCCCGTGATTATCTTAATGAGCGTTGTCTTGCCCGCACCCGATGGTCCGAGCAGTCCGAATATCTGCCCGTCATTTATATCCAGATCTATTCCCGATAAAACCTTTTTATCCGAAAAGCTTTTTTCTATTCCCCTGCATCTGATCATGTTCAGTCTCCTTTCGTGTCCGTGACCATAAACTATCAGAAGTAAGAAGAGGGAACAATGCCTCCGGACGTAAGTTGCCATACCGCTGACATAAGTTGCACAAAAAGAGGATGCCGTCAGGCATCCTCTCAGGATTCAAACATATATACGAACCAGCTCATTATGCACATCGCCGCCGTTTCGGTCCTTAAGATCCTCCGTCCGAGCGTTACAGGAAGGACTCCGGAACTTTGCGCTTTTGCGACTTCCTTTTCATCAAAGCCGCCCTCGGGACCGATGAATATTCCCACGCTGCTTCCCGGCTTTATCCCGGAAAAGAGTTCCCTGGTCTTCGCCATATCCTCGGCAAGCTCGTAGGGAATGAAGATACAGTCAAGTGCTTTCGCATCCGCGATCGCCGCATCAAAGTTCATAACGGGTCCGACATTCGGTATGATACCGCGCTTACTCTGCTCCGCCGCACTCTCCGCTATCTGCTGCCATCTTGCGACCTTGCCCCGGGCCTTCTTGTCATCGAGCTTTACGACGCATCTCGATGTTGCGACGGGGACAAACCTTACCGCTCCGAGCTCCACGCACTTCTGTATCACGGTCTCCATCTTGTCGCCCTTGCAGAGTGCCTGATAGACCGTAACCCTGACGGGAAGCTCTGTGTCATCCTCCTTGACGAATCTTATCTCACAGATAACTTCCGAATCGGTATATTCCAGGATCCCGCATCTGTACTCCTTCGGAACGCCGTCACATCTTACACTGATCTCTTCACCGGGCTTCATACGGAGAACGTTTTTGATGTGGTTATGGTCCGGACCGGAGATAATGACACGGTGGGTATCCATATTTATCTGTGACTGATCTGCAAATACCTGAGTCATTTGACCGCCGTAACGGAGCTCCACTCTCCCTGTCTTGTTATATCAAGGACCTTCAGTCCCGCCTTTTCCATTGCGGCGGTGACGATGCTTTCCTTCTCATTCAGGATACCGGAGGTGATATAGATACCGCCCTCCTTTAACATCTTCGGAACGCAGGGTGTGATCACCTCGAGAACCTCGGCAAGGATGTTGGCAACGACTATGTCATAAGTTCCGACACCGGCGTCATTTTGAATCTCCTCATCCGATGCGATGTTTCCGATCACGAGCTTGAAAGCATCAGGAGCAATGCCGTTGTTCTCACAGTTTTCCCTGACCGCTTCTTCTGCGCAGGGATCAAGGTCGGTTCCGTAAGCAAAGCCTGCTCCGAACATGAGTCCGAGGATCGCAAGTATTCCGCTTCCCGTACCGATATCAAGGAGCTTGTCGCCTTCCTTTACGTGCTTTCTGATGTTCCTGATGCAGAGCTGTGTCGTATCATGCATACCGGTTCCGAATGCGGTGCCGGGATCTATATGGAGCACATACTTATGGGTATCTCCTTCGGGAACCTCCTCCCAGGAAGGAATGACAAGTATGTCATCAACCTCAAAAGAGTGGAAGAAATTCTTCCAGTTATTGAGCCAGTCGATATCCTCGGTCTCGCTGACCTCAACGCTTCCTTCTCCGATGTCCATGTAGGACCTGATGTCATCGAGTACCTCGTTGATACCCGCGAGAACCTCATCCTTGGAAACCTTCCTGATATCGCCCGCGGTATTGGCAGCGCCGATGGTCATGGTTCCCGCTTCAGGCTCCCCGCCCATGATGAGAAGGCCGTCATCGTCCATCTCCACGAAGAAATTGAGCACAGCCGTTCCGTCATCATCCCCGAAGTCGGGAAGGATGTCGACGAACATCTGCT
>JAGCRJ010000118.1 GCA_017964745.1 Lachnospiraceae bacterium | reverse complement strand
GTATCTCCTCGAATATCCCGTCAAAATGAAATCTTACGATCCTGTTTCCGTCTTCAACAACTTCGAGAACTTCGGCTTTTAATATGCCTTCCCCGAAATCAAGCTTCTGTCCGGGCCTGCAGCTTTTACCGGGCTTTACCAGAGTTTCCCAGTCGGTTGCATTTATTCTCTTCAAAAGAAGAACCTCGACATGACCGCCGGTTCCTTCTCTCTTTCCGAGAAGTCTAGCAGGTATAACTTTTGTATTGTTGAGCACAAGGCAGTCACCCGGAAGCAAATAATCGATTATGTCCGAAAAATGCTTGTGCTCCGTATTTCCGGTATTCCTGTCAACAGCCATAAGTCTTGATGAAGACCTGTCCGCAAGCGGATCCTGAGCGATCAGTTCGGGAGGCAGTTCATAGAAATAATCCGATCTTCTGAGTTCAGTCATTAAAGATCCATTCCTTTGCAGAATGCGATATAACCCTTGTATGTCTCATATACATCGGCCTTGGATGTTGCTTCCCAGGGCGAGTGCATATTGAGAACGGCAACACCGGAGTCGATGACATTCATTCCGTAAAGAGCAAGGATGTATGCGATGGTTCCGCCGCCGCCCTGGTCAACCTTACCGAGTTCCGCGAACTGATAAGAGATACCGGCATCCTCAAATACTCTTCTGATAGCTGCGATATATTCAGCGTTTGCATCATTGGAACCGCTCTTTCCTCTGCTTCCCGTGAATTTATTGAACACGATTCCTCCGCCGAGGAATGCCGCGTTCTTCTTCTCAAATACGGATTCGTAATTGGGATCGACACCCGCGGATACATCGCTCGAAAGCATGCAGCTTCTTGAAAGGGCACGCTTAAGATCGATCTCGGAATTATATTCGCCGCAAAGGTTCATAACTTCCGCAACGGCATTTTCAAAGAACTTCGATCTCATTCCGGTAGCGCCTACGGAACCGATCTCTTCCTTGTCGACGAGGATGGTGCAGATCGTCCTGTCACACTGGGGAAGATCGAGCATTGCCTTGAGCGAAGTGAATGCACATACCCTGTCATCCTGTCCGTAAGAAAGGATCATCGATCTGTCAAAGCCCGCTTCCCTTGCACGTCCTGCGGGAACAACTTCAAGCTCTGCGGAATAGAAATCCTTCTCTTCGAAATCGTACTGCTCTTTGAGAATCTTCAGGATGGCATTCTTGACGCTGTCCTTCTTTTCTTCCTTTACCTTGGCATTCTTCCTGACATCTGCGCCGAGTGCGATGGGCTTGTTTCCTACGATGACATCGAGGTCTTCGCCTTCAACAACCTTGCTGCCCTTCTTTTCCATCTGATCCTGTGCGAGATGGATGAGAAGGTCGGATACGAAGAATACGGGATCGTCGGGATCTTCACCTATGTTGATCTCGACAGTGCTTCCGTCCTTCTTTACAACAACGCCGTGAATGGCAAGAGGAAGCGCGGTGTACTGATATTTCTTGATACCGCCGTAATAATGCGTATCGAGAAGTGCGAAATCATCCTTTTCGTAAAGAGGATTGCTCTTGACATCCATCCTGGGAGAATCGATGTGTGCTCCGAGAATGTTCATTCCGTCGCTGAAGGGTTTCTTTCCGATCCTGAACATACAAACGGACTTGTTCATCCATACGGTATAAACCTTGTCACCGGTCTTAAGCTTCTTCCCGGATCCGATCAGCTTATCCAGCTCAACATAGCCGTTTGCCTCGGCCAGGTTGACGATCCTGTCGACACATTCCCTCTCGGTTTTTCCTTTGGAAAGGAAATCGATGTACTCGGCATTCAGTTTTTCAAGTTTCTTAAGTTCTGTCTGAGAATACTTTTTCCAGATCTTCTCGTATTCCATTTATATGGACCTCCATAATATTTTATTTCCGCCCACCGTTGAACAGATCAATGATTATCAGCTTCTGAGTTCGATGCCGAGGCTCTGAAGTCCGTTGAGGATCTTCTTCATTGCACCGTTTACATCGTTATCTTCAAGCGTTCTGTCCTTAGCCCTGAAAGTAAGTGAATATGCTACGGACTTGAAGCCCTTTGCAACCTGCTCACCTTCGTAGATATCGAAGAGCTTGATATCCTCGAGGATATTGCCGCCGCGCTGTGCGAATACAGCTTCGATCTGTCCGGCAAGAACCTCACTGGGAACGAGCATTGAAAGGTCTCTTGTTACTGCAGGGAACTTAGCGATACCCTGATACTTGTGATCGAACGATACGAAATCCATTACCTCGGGCATATCAATAACAGCGATGTAAACCCTGGTCTTGATCTCATAATTTGCGCATACCGCGGGATGAACCTCACCGAGGTATCCTATGGTCTTTCCTTCGTACCTGATAAGAGCCTGTCTTCCGGGATGAAGGAAGCTCTTTCCCGCCTTGGGATCATACTCTCTCTTCGCCTTCATTCCTACGGAATTGAAGAACTCTTCGACAGCACCCTTCATGGTGAAGAAATCGCCCTTGCCGTAGAAGCCTAGGGTGAACTGCATTCTCTCATCGGGATAATCGTTAAGAGGAAGCGAATCGGCAACATAGATATTACAGAGCTCGTAAAGCTTAACAT
>JAGCRJ010000117.1 GCA_017964745.1 Lachnospiraceae bacterium | reverse complement strand
GGTTATAGCCGCTCTGAGTGATATCGAATCGGTCTCGGAGTCACGCGTTTCCCCGACCATTATGATATCGGGATCCTGTCTGAGGAGTGCCCTTAATCCCACATCGAATGTGAGACCGGCAGTGGGATGTACCTGCACCTGATTGAGACGGTTGAGATTTTTTTCGACGGGATCTTCAATCGTAGCGATATTGACCTGTCTGTCGGACAGGGAAGCAAGGAGCATATAAAGTGTTGTGGTCTTACCGGAACCGGTAGGTCCGGTGCTATAAACAAGACCGTTGGGAGACTTGAGCATGCGGGCAACCTTTTCGTAATTGTCCCGCTCCATACCGAAGGTTTCGGCATTGTCGATCTTGGAATTTCCGGCAAGCAGTCTCATGACGACCTTTTCACCGAAAACCGTGGGGATAACGGATACACGGACGTTTACGATCTGATCCCTTATCTTGATCCTGAAGTGACCGTCCTGGGGAACTCTCTTTTCGGCGATATCGAGCTCGGACATGATCTTGATACGTGCTATGAGGGAACCCTGTACGTTTTTCTGGAGAGTCATGTAATCGATCAGAGCGCCGTCCATACGGAGACGAACGTGGATCTCTTTTTCGAAGGGTTCGATATGTACGTCGGAAGCGTTATCCTGATAAGCCTTGTCCATAAGGGAGTTTACCAGGTTGATGATGGGAGCATCATCGGCTCCGGCTCCGGCATCGATGACCATCTCACGGATCTCGGATGATATCGCGGATTCGTTGGCGGACTGTGCCGCTTTCTTGGTCTGGACCTCGGCGTAATAGTAATTGATCGCGTTTTCGATGGAAGCGCGCTCCGCAAGAACGGTCTCCACGTTCATACCGCTGGTCTGTCTTACGTCTTCTATATTAATGAAATCGAGAGGATCGTTGACCGCAACGATGAGCGTGCCATCCCTGAATCCTACCGGAAGCATCAGATAGCTTGAAGCCATCTGGCTGGGGATCGTCTTTACAGCGTTGCTGTCCACGGGATATGTGGAAAGATCCACGACCTCGAGGCCCATGCGGCTTCCGAGAGTGTAGAGCATCTGAGTCTCTGTAACATATCCCTTCTCTACGAGTATCTCACCGAGTCTTTTCTTGGATTCCTTCTGAGCCTGGAGTGCATCTGCCAGCTGGGCCTGATCGATGTATCCGGCTGCGACCATAAGGTCACCTATTCTGATTTTTGTTGAAGAGGCTTCCATTTTATATTCTCCCTTGCCTTAGTTATGATCGGATGAATTATTCGGTCTTTTCTTTCATGTACAGATTTATCGAGAGCTGCAACTGATTGAGTTCACTTTCGACAACGACTATGGAACCGTCGTCAAGTACGTAAGTTACCGGGTCCAGCTTTATCCAGTTGAATCCGGTAACACGTAATGAAGGATTGTGCGTGAGCTCATCGATGATCGCCTGCTCGGTCTTCGGATCTCCTTCAACTACGATGGAGAGCTGCACACAGAGGATTCCCGAACTGTCTGTTGTAACAGCGGATGCTTCACCTGATGCATAACTTTCCATCGGTGTAGCAACGATCGTGATCTCCTGCGGATCGTATCCTGTGACCATGCTCAGAGCGGCATCCCTGTAATAAGCCGAGCTCTTGATCTTTTCTTCCTTTTCCTCATCCGTGCTTTCGACTGTACCTGCATCGGTGGTTTCAGTGTATGCGGTTCCGGCGGAAGTTGTTATTCCGGAATACAGATAAGGCATTTCGGAAACATATCCGTCAGGCATGGTGATCGTAAGGTCTCTTGCCCTGAGTCCTTTTCTGAGGATATACGATGTTACAAGTTTATCTATCTCGGAGCTGTCCATATAGTCATAGTAGTCGGCAGCGGAATCCGCAAGATCCTGAGCGAGTTTATCCGTCAGGTTCCTGGCGGATGACAGACCGATGACCTTGGTCTCGTTGGCAGCCCGGATAGAGGATGCCATAACTATATTCTCCTGGTCTTCGACAGTTTTTTTGTACAGGGGTCTTATGATGCACCATCCGAAGATAAAGATGATGACGATAAAGACCAGCATATAGAGAAGCTTTTTATCTCTTTCTGTGAGTGTTGAATTAAGATTCATGAGTTATTTCTCCTCCTTTGCTGTCTGACCGCTGAGAGAGCAGATCACTTTGATGGACCAGGTTTCATCGGAATCGTTCCATGAATAACCGGTATAATCAACATCCTCGAAAATGTCCATATCCATCAGGTCGGCTATGAATCTGTTGATGTTTTCCACGACCGGCGAAGAAGCTGTTATCGAGAATATGCCGCTGCCGGAATCGTATGAATTGAACTCGACCTTGACATTGTATTTATCCGCCGCGGATTGTATCTGCTTGTTGATCGATGAATCCGGCACGGGATAAGAGTCGATGTATTCGCGGAGAAGATTGTTTCCGCCCTGCTGTTCTCCGAGGGATTCCGCAAGGAGTACCTGTGCATCATATTCCATCGAAGACTGCATGACATCGATACGCTGATTGTATTCCTCTATCTGACGGAGCCTGTGGGAAGTGCTGATCTTTACTGCGGTCATAAACGCTGTAATGACAACCAGTACTCCGACAAGGATCAGAACGGGAACGGATTTTTTGGCTATCTCTACTTTTTTTGCAAAGGATTTATCGTTCTGCTTTACGGCTTTGAGTACTGAAAAACCGGTCTGCGGAACCATAAGACCCGAGATGGGATATATGAATGAGGTGAGTCTGTCACTCCATTTTTTGAAATGAATGTGTGAAGGTGCCACTGTGCCGTGAACCGTTATGTCAGGCTCGGACTCGGCAAGGTATGACTGAAGGGTTCCCACCTCATCGGGAGTCATTCCTCCGAAATATACATCGGTTATCGCTGAAGAAAGATGCTTGGAAGAGGCGAACTGTCTGATACCGGAAATACTTCCCCTGATCTCTGCGGCAAATTCGGGAGTTCCGGATTCCTGGAAGAGACGCTTGGTGGAATTGTAATAATACTTTCCGTTTTCGTAGAGGATCGTAACGAGCATCTGTGCGTCGCGGATCAGGTAGATCGCGGTCGAGTCCTTTATGCATGTGGAAAGCATTTCTATGGCAAGACTTACACCGTCATGAACCGACTCGAGTGTGATGCCGGCATCCGCAAAGATCTTGATATAGTTTTCGATGAACTTACGCTCGGCAACCTCGGTGACTACCTGCTGGGTGCCTGCCTTTTTATCGACGCTCAGAAGATACCATCCCTTTAAGGGCGATTCAAATCTTCCGAATTCATCGGAGTTAGTCTGCTTCTCAATATATTCGGTAGCTTTTCCCGTTTTGGAGATCACCGGCATGGATATGCGGTTGGAAATAAACTGGGGGCTGTTGATTATCAGGTCAACATTTCCCTTCAACTTGTTTACTTCCCAGATCTCCTTCAGTTTTCTCGTAATGGCTTCCCCGCCCTCATTGATGATGACACCGTTAAGGATGGCATTCTCGGGCATGGGTGCTTCGATAAGACGATCGATATAGATCGACTTTCCTTTGCTTTTTCCCACTACGATCTGGATATTTCTGTTTGAAAAAAATACCGATATGGACATGTTCTCTCTCCCACAATATTATTTTTCGGTTTATCACATACCTGCGCCGATGGTTGAATAGGACTGGTAGATAGGAAGTATGACACCGATCATGATGGAACCTACGATCACAGCCATAATGACTATCATTACAGGCTCAACATACTTGACCATTCGGTTCAGAGCCTGTTCGGATGCAAAGTCCAGATTGTCTGCCGCACTTACGAGCATCGAATCGAGTGCACCGGTTTCTTCGCCTACTCTTACGACGGCGGGAAGCTTGGAAACGAATCCGTCTACTTCTTCGAGTGCATCCGAGAGAAGACCGCCGGCCTGTACTCTTTTTATTACTTCGCCAAACTGCATTTCTATATAAGTATTGCCGATCGTCTGACGTCCTATGGCGAGGCACTGGTCAATGGGTATTCCGGCAGAATACAGCGAACTCATCGTGCGTGCGAATCTTGCGGAGTAGATGACCTTCTGCAGTTTGCCGAGAGGTCCCTTTACCTTGAACTTATCTACCTGAAGTCTCACGGCGGGAATTCTGGAAATGATCCCTCCGAATATCCAGATGAGCACCGCGAATATGAGAAGCAGATACCAGTAGTTTGAGACGATATCGCTTATGCCCAGAAGGATTCTTGTCGGAGTGGGAAGCGTAGGCATCTCGCTGAACAGCTCTTCAAACTGGGGCATGATGAATCCGAAGATGATGCCGACAACGATAACGATAAGTCCCGCAAGGATCTTGGGATAAGTCAGTGCACTCTTTGCTGCCGACTCAAGCTCGTTTTCTTTCTGATACTGAACGGCAAGTCTTAATGCCGTACTGTCGAGATTTCCGGAGCTTTCCGCAGCGCGGAACATGTTGACGAGAAGAGGAGGAAAGGCGGGATTCAATTCGCTCATCGCCGTGGACAGAGCCACACCCTGTACAACTCTGTCACGAAGTCTCATATAGAGTTCCTTCTCGTAAGGAGTGATGGATTCGTCCGCACCTTCGATCTCAAGAGCCCTGAGTATTGATATACCCGATTTTATGAGCTCACCCATCTGTCTGCAGAAATCTGACAGCTGGGATTTTTTGAGAGGTTTGAGGGCAACTTTTTTGGCAATCTCTTCGTAATAAAGAAGAGTCTGGTTTTTGTCCTGAAGTTTTTTCCTGATCTCTCTTTCGTCGGATGCGGAAATCTTTCCTTTGATCTGTTTTCCTTTTTCGTTTTGTGCCGTGTATCTGTATTCAGCCATAATCTTTCGGTTAATCCCCCGCTGTATATTCGAGAACCTTGAAGTTATAGTACACGCTCCAGTCTCCGTTCATTCCGTATGTTCCGTCGCCGGATCCTATATCCCTGTATTCGACCAGGTACCGGCCTTCCCTGTAAGTGAATGAAAGAGGAATGTTGTTTTCTTCATCCCATCCGG
>JAGCRJ010000116.1 GCA_017964745.1 Lachnospiraceae bacterium | reverse complement strand
TTCGCTAAGTTTTTTTGAGAAACAGCAGAACCGTCCCCCCGTTATCAAAAAAGGACGCATCACCGTTTTTGCGGTAATGCGTCCTTATTATTCTACACTTGGATCCCGGCTGCGGTTCAGAAGAATCCGAATTTGTCGAGTTTTTCGAGTGCCGACTGGATCTGGTCCATCGTATCATTGATTTTCTCGATATCAAGCTCGCTCAGCTGCTTAGTGATCTCATCGAGATCCAGCTGTCCGAGAGTATCGTTTATCTGATCGAGATCGAGGGATTCGATCGTTGTCCTTATCTCCTGGAGATCAAGCTCATTTAACTGTGTCGAAAGTGCATTCCAGTCAACCGAATTTATCGCTTCGGATGTGGTATGGATATCCTCCGCAAGCTGCGGAAGATCGGCTTTCTTTAATTCCTTTACCACAGCAAAGGCCGTGTCGATATCCTTCTTGTAATCAAGGAACATCCTCAGTCCCTGTAAAAGAATGACGATCAGTGCAAGGAACATCACAAGTATGAGGATACACAGAGTCTGTGTTGCACGAAGGGACTTGCGGAGTTTTTTGAGTTCGTTTTCCATGGTATCCTCCTTTTCTCATCAGCATCCGAGACAGCTTGCGCAAAGGAACAGGTTTATGCAGGTATTACAGCATCCGGTGACATTGGTGTTGCCGTAGCCGTATGTGTTTCTCCTGTCATTATACCATCCCGTGTAATTTGCCGCACTGTCCCTTGTGCTTCTCGTAAAGGGACCGCCGGTAAGATAATCATAGAGTACCGAATATTCCGAATTGGAAGGCTCCATTGACGCTGCGGCTCTTGAATGATAAAGAGCCTGCGTTCTGTTTCCCATCCTTTCGTAGGTGATGGCACTGTAGTAATACCATCTCGCATTCCTCATTGAAGGATCTATGCTGTCGAGAAGAGTTCTTGCTTCCCTGAGAAGTCCGTTTGCTATGAAATTCGAAACCGCATCAAGCTGTGCATCCGTCTCACCGTAGCTTGCGGAATTGTTCCTTCTGTAGCCGCTGTAGGATGTACCTCCGGCACCGTATCCCTGATAGGAGCTTCCGTACGACGACCTCGATGAAGATGATGAGGAGGAAGATGAAGAATTCCTGTAAACCCTCGGATCGACCTTACCGTCGATTATAGCCTCGTATGCGGCCTGAACCGCCTTGAACTTCTCTTCGGCCGCCTTTTTCTCGAGTTCCGATTTGTTCATGTTGGAATCGGGATGATAGAGCCTTGAGAGCTTTCTGTATGCTTTTTTTATCTCATCCTCGGAGGCTGTGGGAGCAACACCGAGAATCTTGTAAGGATCCGTCATTTATCCGCTCCTTCTTTTCCGGCCTCTTCCTGCGGCACCGAGCCGCGCTTTCCGGCAGCGATATTGAACCTTATCCATATTCCCGAATAAAGGATATTCCTCAGGATGTCCACGTTTTCGATAAGAGGCATCTTCTCAAATGCAATGCACGCCTCCTGAAGATGCACCGTCACCATCTCACGGGCAATGTTCTCGAAATCACTCTTTTCATAGATATTTATAAAAGGATTGTATCTTCCCTTTTTGACATCGCGGTAGACATCCTCATATGCATCCATAAGATACACAGCACGTCCGAGATGATCTCCGAAGGGCCTTAGATACTTCTCCCATTCATCCTCTCTGTATGCATAAACCTCCGCCATACTTCTGCCGAACTGATAAGCCATCTCTTCGGGATCGTACTTTCCCTTTCTTTCAAGCTCATCGATTGCTGCGATCGCATCGGTTATGACCTTTATCTTGCTTTCGTACCTGTCCCTGATCTTCCTGGTCTTGCCGTCAAGGATACCGGCGAGCATTTTGGCGGAAACCTTCCGGTCATCGTTCCAGTCGTCGCGGCATTTGAACATTGCCATGAGCACATTCATATCGGCGGCGTAATCTGTTGCGGGGTTGGTCCTTATGACATGCTTTACCCCGGGGTGGATGATGCATTTCCTGTCGGATATCTCATCCTTCATATCATAGAGATCGCATAAAAGAGTACACAAAAAAGCACCGTCGTAAGAAAGCGTGAACTCACCCGTGAGTCCATACTTTTTCTTAAGAACGGCGCAGAGCCCGCAGTAGTATGAATGGTACAGATCATACTCTTTGAACTTCATCTCCGGTTTATTGACTGTAGTGTAACCAAACATATTCCGATCCTTTACGAAGCTGCACTGCAAGCGGTCATCTGATAAAAAACGGGCCCGTTAAAAAGCGGGCCCGTCCTTGTGCCAAACTGTTTATCAGTTCTGAGCTACATCCTTCATGGAGAAGCTGATACGTCCCATCTTGTCCTTTCCGAGGCACTTAACGGTAACGATATCTCCGAGGGTAAGATAATCCTCGACATGCTCAACTCTCTCCTTGGCGATCTTGGAAATGTGAACCATTCCCTCCTTGCCGGGAGCGAACTCAACGAATGCTCCGAACTCCTTGATGGAAACAACCTTTCCCTTGAAAACCTGTCCCTCTTCGAACTCGGTGGTAATGATCTTGACCATATCGATGGCCTTGTCCATTCCCTCTTTGTCGGTTCCGCAGATATCAACTCTTCCGCTCTCATCGATGTCGATCTTAACACCGGTGCGAGCAATGATCTCGTTGATGGTCTTGCCGCGCTGTCCGACAACATCACCGATCTTCTCGGGATCGATATTGATGGAAACGATCTTGGGAGCATACTTGCCGACCTCAGCACGGGGTGCTGCGATAGCGGGCTTCATGCAGGTATCCATGATGAAGAGTCTTGCATCACGGCATCTTGCGATAGCGCCTTCTACGATGGGTCTGGTAAGTCCGTGGATCTTGATGTCCATCTGGATAGCGGTGATTCCTTCGGTGGTACCGGTTACCTTGAAGTCCATGTCTCCGAAGAAGTCCTCGAGACCCTGGATGTCGGTAAGGAGTACGAAATCGTCATCGGTCTCACCGGTAACAAGTCCGCAGGAAATACCTGCAACCATCTTCTTGATGGGAACACCTGCTGCCATGAGGGACATGCAGGATGCGCAGGTTGAAGCCATTGAAGTGGATCCGTTGGACTCGAAGGTCTCGGATACGCATCTGATGGCATAAGGGAACTCCTCGGGGCTGGGAAGAACGGGGAGAAGTGCACGCTCTGCAAGAGCACCGTGTCCGATCTCACGACGTCCGGGACCGCGGCTTACCTTGGTCTCACCAACCGAATATGAGGGGAAATTGTACTGGTGGATATATCTCTTCTCGGTAACGTAAGGATCGAGTCCTTCAACTCTCTGAGCCTCTGAAAGAGGTGCGAGGGTGGTAACGTCACAGATCTGGGTCTGTCCTCTGGTGAACATAGCGGAACCGTGAACTCTGGGGATGATATCAACCTCAGCTGCAAGAGGTCTGATCTGGGTGATCTCACGTCCGTCGGGTCTCTTGTGATCCTTGAGGATCATCTTTCTTACGGTCTTCTTTTCGTACTGATATACTGCCTCGCCGAGAACTGCAAGGTAATCCTCGTTGTCTGCGAAAGCTTCCTTGAGACGCTCGGTGATCTCTGCGATATTGCCCTCTCTGGTCTGCTTGTCATCGGTGAAGACAGCGGTCTCCATCTCAGCGGGAGGAACGATCTCCTTCATCTTCTCGAACATCTCTGCGGGGATAGCACATGAGGTGTACTCGTGCTTCTTCTTTCCTACCTCAGCAACGATCTTGTCGATGAAAGCGATGATGGTCTGGTTGATGTCGTGTGCCATGTAGATAGCCTCGAGCATCTTAGCTTCGGGGATTTCATTAGCACCTGCCTCGATCATAATGACCTTCTGCTTGGTGGATGCAACGGTGAGCTTGAGGTCGCCCTTGTCCCATACTTCCTGGGAAGGATTGACGACGAACTCTCCGTCCTTCATGCCAACCTGGGTCATTGCGCAGGGGCCGTCGAAAGGAATATCGGAGATGCAGGTTGAGATTGCTGCGCCGAGCATTGCGACAAGCTCGGGTCTGCACTCGGGATCAACGCTCATGACCATGCAGTCGAGAGTTACATCGTTACGATAATCCTTGGGGAAAAGGGGTCTCATGGGGCGGTCGATGACACGGCTGGTAAGAATAGCATTCTCACTTGCCTTTCCCTCACGCTTGTTGAAACCTCCGGGAAGTTTTCCTACTGCGTAGTATTTCTCTTCGTACTCTACAGAAAGAGGGAAGAAATCGATCCCGTCCCTGGGAGCACTTGAAGCTGTTGCGGTAGCAAGAACGGTGGTATCACCGTAATGCATGAGTGCACAGCCGTTTGCCTGCTTACCTACTCTGTCGATGTCAACAACGAGCTTTCTGCCGGCAAGGTCCATTTCATACTTCTTGTACATAGATGCCTCCTTATAAAAATATCTTATGGAACAGAGGGCACCGAAACTACTGAAAAATCAATGAATACCGCTATATTCATTTGCTTTTCAGTGGTCTCGGGACAGCCGTCTGTTCCTTGCTTCCATCCTTTGCTGCAGGGATATCCATACATCCCTTAAATGCAGTAAGAGAGGCGTATGCCAAAGCACCGCCTCCCGTCAGATACTGAATTATTTACGAAGTCCGAGCTTTTCGATGAGTGCACGGTATCTGTTAATATCCTTGCTTGCAAGATAATCGAGAAGTCCGCGTCTCTGACCGATCATCTTGAGCATTCCGCGGCGTGAGTGGTTATCCTTGGGATTAGCCTTGAGATGCTCGGTGAGCTCATTGATACGGGCGGTGAGAACCGCAACCTGTACCTCGGGTGAACCGGTATCCCCGGGTGTGCGGGCATACTCGTTCATAATGGCTGTTTTCTTTTCCTTACTGATCATTACTGAATCCTCCTTTAAAAATATTAATATCTTCGTGCTTCGCCCATAACAAAGCCGGGGTGGAGTATTCCTCGCGGCTGCGCCACGGCAAAATCGCACGCAAAACACATAATACCATCATTTTCCTTAAAAAACAAGGGAAATTTTAAGTTGTAAAGTGTCCGGACAGTCTGCACGGAAGGCCCTGTTTACAGCACCTTGCTCAGGAAATCCCTGAGTCTGTCGTTTTGGGGATTCGAGAAGAATTCCTCAGGTGCGTTCTCCTCGAGGAAATCGCCTCCGTCAAGGAACATGACGCGGCTTGCGACCTCCCTGGCAAATCCCATCTCGTGGGTTACGACGACCATCGTCATATGCTCGGATGCAAGTTCCTTCATAACCTCGAGAACCTCTCCTACCATCTCGGGATCGAGTGCGGATGTGGGTTCGTCAAAGAGCATGACCTCGGGCTTCATGCAGAGCGCCCTTACTATGGCGATACGCTGCTGCTGTCCGCCGGAAAGCTGCAGAGGGTAATCCTTGGCCCTGTTTGCGAGTCCGACTCTTTCAAGAAGCTCCATCGCATAGCCTTCCGCTTCTTCCTTACTCTTCTTCTGAAGAGCCATGGGAGCTATGGTCAGGTTCCTGAGTATGTTCATATGAGGGAAGAGGTTGAACTGCTGGAACACCATTCCCATCTTCTGGCGGTGAAGGTCTATATCGGTGGAAGGATCGCAGATATTGACGCCGTCGAATATTATCTCTCCGCCCGTGGGCTCATCGAGCCTGTTGAGACACCTTAGGAAGGTCGACTTTCCCGAGCCCGAAGGGCCGATGACACATACGACATCTCCCTTTGCGATATCCACCGTGATACCGTTAAGTACCTTGTGGTCACCGAAGGATTTCTGAAGATCTCTTACGCTTATAAGGGGGCTCTGCGAATAATCATTTTTCATTCTTCTTAAGCCTCCTTTCCACTTTCTTCGCGGCAAATTCAAGCAGACGCACCATGACAAGATAGATGAGCGCAACCGCTATCAGGGGCATGAATGCCGAATAGGTTCGGCTCCTTATGATATCTCCGCCCTTGGTCAGATCCTCGAGTGCGATGTATCCCGCAATGGAGGTTTCCTTAAGAAGGGTAATGACCTCATTCAGGAGTGTGGGAACAACATTCTTAACAGCCTGAGGCATGATGATGCGCGTCATAGTCTCAAGATATGAAAAGCCGAGAGACCTTCCGGCTTCCATCTGTCCCTTGGGAATGGACTGGATACCGGATCTGAATATCTCCGCCTGGTATGCACCGGAATTGATACCGAATGCAAGTATGGCGGTAAGCACCTTGTCTATCCTTACGCTTCCGAATATGACGAAATAGATGATCATCAGCTGAACTACAACGGGTGTTCCGCGGATGACCGTCAGATAGAGATTGCACAGGAAATTTGGAATCTTGAGTTTTCCCGTGTTGTCGTGGATATTTCTGATCATTGCGATGCAAAAACCAAGGACAAGTCCCAGGAGCACCGAAAAAAATGTCAGCTTCAAAGTGACGAGCAGGCCGTTTGCAAGATAATGCCAACGGCCGTCGTCAACAAAGTTCAGTATAAATTGTGATTTAAAATCTTCCCACATATTACTCGGCTGAAATGTACTTAGCTACGATAGCATCAAGAGTTCCGTCTGCCTTGAGTTCCTCGAGTGCCTTGTTGATCTGATCGAGCAAAACGGTGTTGCCCTTCTTTACCGCGATCGCATATTCCTCATCGGCATATGCTTCGTCAAGGATGATGAGACCTTCATTCTCGGTGATGAAAACCTTGGCGGGCTCGTTGTCGATGATGACCGCATCGATCTTGCCCTGTGAAAGAGCCTGTACGGCCTCCATTCCCTTTGCGTAGCGCTCGATGTGATCGTCGCCGAACTCTTCGGATGCATAAATGTCGCCGGTGGTTCCCTGCTGAACGCCGATGGTCTTGCCTTCGAGATCCGCAAGTGAAGTGATGCCTGAACCTTCAGCTACGATAACGACCTGACGAGCGATGGCATAAGTGGTTGAGAAATCAACATTCTCCATTCTCTCTTCGGTAACGGTCATTCCGGCCATACCCATGTCAGCCTTTCCTGAGGTAACCTCGGGAATGATGGCATCGAATGCGATATCCTCGATCTGAAGCTCGCATCCCATCTTCTCTGCGATAGCCGCTGCGATCTCGGCATCGATACCTACGATCGCGCTTCCCTCATGATACTCATAAGGAGGGAACTCGGCATTGGTAGCCATGACAAGTACACCTGCCTGAGCTGTTCCGCTTGCGGTTTTTCCGCATCCGGCAAGACACATTATCATAGCGGCACAAGTGATCAGTGTAATAAGTTTTTTCATAAAAATCCTCCCTGCCTTTTCAGGCATTTATAAACGGGGCTTTGCCCCAAACATTATCTGTAATCATGTATGTACGGATCAGGGTCTGTAAGCTTCTATATCCGCGGCAAGTCTCTCCTTCAGGGCATCAAGCGAATCGAACCTGCTCTCGGGTCTGCAGAAATGCTTCAGATAAACCTCCGCATCACGGCCGTAGACATCTCCGTCGAAATCGTAAAGGTATGTCTCGACGCCCTTCACCTCATGGTCGGATATCGTGGGCTTGCATCCTATATTGGTAAGACCGTGGTATTTCCTGCCGTCTATATACACATCCGAAGTATATACACCGTTCGGAGGAAGGAGCTTGTCTTCGTCCGGAAGAATATTGATCGTGGGGAATCCGAGAGTCTTACCCATATGGTTACCGTGGACAATGTTCCCGTAAATGAAATAGGGTATCCCGAGAAGCTTCTCGGCATCCTCCATCCTCGCTTCGGATATCATCTGCCTTACGATAGTGGAGCTGACTTCGTATTCCCTATCAAGCTCTATTGTTATCTTGTCTATAACTCTGACAGCGATGTCATTTTCTTCACCGTACTTTTTGAGAACGTCCGCATTGCCCGCTCCCTTTTTTCCGAATGAAACATCCCGTCCCGCGGCGATGACTCTCGCGCCGATCCTGCCGGAGATAAGCTCCTCGAGGAACGGTACAGGCTCCGTATCCGCAGTATCCTTATCAAAAGGAAATTCGATCAGTATATCTATTCCCTTTCTTTCGAAAAGGATCCTCTTTTCTTTTCTCGTTGTAAGAAGACTTTTTTCTTTTCCGAAAAAGACACCGGGTGCGGGATCGAAGGTAAACACGCAGGATTTAAGATCTTCGCCGCTATTCTCCTCGCGCGCCCCGGTTATCTCCAGAAGAAGCTTCTGGTGACCGATGTGCACACCGTCGAATTTACCTATGGCAACTGCCGTAGGCGAACTGATATAAAAATCTTTTGTATCGGATATTATTTCCATATATTGTCAAAACATCTTATAGGGTGCAAATACTCCGGACAAAGGGTCATATTCGTAAACAGCGGCAAATTCCCCGTCCGGGTGGTATACCCTGAACATCTGCTTTTCATCCGTTCCCGCAAAGGAAACCATATCATCTTTTGTGAGCTTGTTTCCGTTCAGAAGAAGCCTGTCCGCCTCCACGGTCACGGTTATCTCCGGATACTCTCCGAATACCGTATCGACGGGACGTATCAGTGATATAAGCTCATCCCTTCTGCCTTCGTCCGCAAGCTTTCTCAGCTCGTCAAGCGAATGAGCGGACTCAAGGTCAAAGGGTCCCACACAGCTTCTTACAAGCGACTGCATGCATCCGCCGCATCCGAGGTCTCTTCCGATATCGTCGCAGAGAGATCTTATGTATGTTCCTTTCGAGCAGAGAACCTTGAACCTGACCACCGGAAGCTCTATGGATAGTATCTCGATCCTTTTGATGCTGACCCTTCTGGGTTTTCTTTCCACGGTCTTTCCGCTTCTTGCTATATCGTAAAGTCTCTGTCCGTTCGATTTAAGAGCCGAATACATTGGAGGGATCTGGTCTATGTCTCCGAGATATCCCATGACCGCTTTTTCGATCAGGTCACGGGAAAGCTCCATGGCTTTTCCGGGATCTCCGCCTTCCGTGGTTCCTGTTACGTCAAGCGTATCCGTTACCCGTCCGAGAAGGAGCTCCGCTATATATTCCTTGTCCCAGTCGGTTATCATCCCGCATACCTTGGTGCCTTTACCGAGTGCCACGGGAAGAACTCCCGTTGCCATGGGGTCGAGCGTTCCGGTATGACCGACCTTCTTCTGGTGATAGATTCCCCTTACAACCGCTACAACATCAAAGGAGGTGTATCCCGCCTCCTTTGAAATATTAAGTATTCCGTTATTTACGGGATCAGACATGCGCCTCTTCTTCCTCCGGAAGATTATCAAGCTGTCTTTCAA
Source organism: Lachnospiraceae bacterium (assembly GCA_017964745.1). GTDB lineage: Bacteria > Bacillota > Clostridia > Lachnospirales > Lachnospiraceae > AC2028. The sequence goes on along the minus strand of JAGCRJ010000116.1, from coordinate 3,645 downwards.
TATATTTGGAGAGATTGTTCACACAATCATATACATTGCCGGTCATATTGCATCCCGCAGCCCTGGCGTGTCCTCCGCCTCCGAAGCGCTCAGCGATCTTGGCCACATTGACCTTCTCCGAAGATCTCATCGAAACCTTGAATTCCTGTCCCGCTATCTCATACATGAAAATAGAGACATCAACATCCCTGATGTTGCGGAGCTGGGAAACAATGCCTTCAAAATCCTTGCTGACGACACCGTAGAATTCCTGGGTCTTAAGATCGAGCCAGCTGACAACACATCTTCCGCCCATGAACCTTACGCTCTCCATCAGACACCTTCCGAGTATCTGGGACTGGAGATAGGTTCTCTCGTAGAAAACTCTCTGTATAAGGGAAGTATGGTCAAAGCCGTACTCCATAAGCTCCGCCGCGCGTCTCATTGTTTCGGGCGTAGTGCTTGAATACTGGAAGACACCGGTATCTGTCACCATTCCGGTATAGATACATCTCGCGACATCGGCATCGATGTACTTCTTGTCAAAAAGCGTATAGAGAAGCTCACATGTGGAGCTGATATCGGGATCGACCACATTGAGGTCTCCGACACCGTTCTTGTTGCTTTCGTGATGATCGATGTTGATGCGCTTTGCGGCGCCGTCAAAATACTTTCCGGTTCCGCCGAGTCTGTCGCGGTTACAATCGAGAGAGAAATAAACGTCATAAGTAACGTCATCGGGGAATTCCCTCTTTATCTCATCATAACCCGCTTCATCGTTGAAAATTGTAGGAATGGGATTTTCGAGATTGACAATTATCTCCTTGTCCGGAAACGCATTCAGAAGATATTTTCTGAGCGCAAGACAGGATGATATGGCATCACCGTCCGGTCTTATATGACCGCTGATGCCGATCCTTTTCGCATCCTCACATTCCCTGATAATATCGAGCATTAAAACTACCTCTTAATCTTTACGTGTCCTCTTCCGAGTCCACATGCCTTGCTTCGTCATCGGCGATGACCTCGTCGATCTTATGGATCATATCGACGCCGTATTCGGTGGTCGTATCGGAGATGAACGTAAGCTCGGGAGTATTTCTCAGATTCATCCTGACCGCAAGCTCATGTCTGATGTATCCCGCCGCGGACTGAAGGCCCTTTATCGTATTGTCCCTGTCCTCTTCGGAACCGAGAACCGATATCCAGACCTTGCATGTCTTAAGATCGGGAGCGACATAAACCTCGATGATGCCGGTCCAGGGACTGACCCTGGGATCCTTGACATCACGGATGATCGAAGAAAGTTCCTTTTGAACCTCTGAGTTAAGTCTTATATTTTTGATACTGTTTTTTCTCACGTTCTGGGAACCTCAACCATAATGTATGCTTCAACCTGATCAAGCTCCTGGATAGAATCGAACTTATCGAATACAAGTCCGCATTCGAATCCTTCCTTGACCTCCTTGACATCGTCCTTGAATCTCTTGAGCGAAGAAAGCTCGCCTTCGTAGATCTGCTCCTCGCCTCTCCTGATACGGACCTTGCAGCCTCTCTGCATATGTCCGTCGAGTACATAGGAACCTGCGATGTTTCCGATAGCGGATGCCTTGAAGATCTGTCTGATCTCCGCATGTCCGATGATCTTCTCTTCGAATACGGGATCGAGCATTCCCTTCATCGCACGCTCGATATCTTCGATCGCCTTATAGATGACGTCATAGCATCTGACATCGACGTTCTCGGCTTCCGCCTTGCTCTCTGCCTGGGTATCGGGCTTGACGTTGAAACCGATGATGATCGCGTTGGATGCACCCGCAAGGTTGACATCCGATTCGTTGATCGCACCTACGCCGCCGTGGATGACCTTAACGACAACTTCCTCATTGGAAAGCTTGAGCACGGATTCCTTGAGAGCCTCAACGGAACCCTGTACGTCTGCCTTGATGATGATATCAAGCTCTTTGAGATTCTCCTCCTTGATCTTGGAGAAGAGATCCTCGAGACTCATTCTTCCCTGGGTCTCTGCAAGCTTCTGCTTCTTGTTCTCTGCGGTATAGGTATCGGCATAGGACTTGGCTTCCTTGTCGGATTCGTGTGCAAGGAATACCTCTCCTGCCTCGGGTACGGAGCTTAAGCCCAGTATCTCTACGGGAGTCGAAGGTCCGCAGGTCTTGACGTTCTCACCCTTATCGTTGATCATCGCACGCACTTTACCGTGAGCGGCACCTGCGGATACGAAATCTCCGATGTGAAGGGTACCCTTCTGTACAAGGATGGTGGCAACGGGACCTCTTCCCTTATCAAGCTGAGCCTCGATGACAAGACCTCTTGCCTTTCTGTCAGGATCCGCCTTGAGTTCAAGGACATCCGCGGTAAGAAGGATCATGTCGAGAAGGTTGTCGAGTCCTTCTCCGGTCTTAGCCGATACGGGAGCAAATACGGTCGATCCGCCCCAATCCTCGGAAATGAGCTCATACTCGGAGAGCTCCTGCTTAACTCTGTCGATATTTGCAGAGGGCTTATCGATCTTGTTGACCGCAACGATGATCTCTACGCCTGCTGCCTTTGCATGGTTTATAGCCTCTACGGTCTGGGGCATTACACCGTCGTCAGCCGCAACAACAAGTATTGCGATATCGGTGGAGTTCGCACCACGCATACGCATTGCGGTGAATGCTTCGTGACCGGGAGTATCGAGGAAGGTAATGGTCTTACCCTTTACGTCAACGGTATATGCACCGATGGCCTGGGTGATTCCGCCCGCCTCTCTCGAGGTTACATGTGTCTTTCTGATTGCATCGAGGAGTGAAGTCTTACCGTGATCGACGTGACCCATAACACAGACTACGGGAGGTCTCTCCTTCATCTTGGTGGTATCTTCTTCATCCTCCTTGAGTAGTTCTTCGATGACGTTAACCTTAACCTCATGCTCACAGAGGATCTCGTACTCCATTGCGATGTTTTCGGCATCCTCGTATGAAAGCTCCTGGTTAACGGTACAGACCTTACCTGACATGAAGAGCTTCTTGATGATATCGGAAGCCTTCATCTTCATCTTGGCAGCGAGATCGCCGATGGTGATGGAGTCGGGAAGGGTGATGACCTTGATCTGTTCCTCGACTACCTCTTCCACCTTCTTCTCGGGCTTGATGAAGCGGCCTGCCTTCTTGCTGCGTGAAAGCTCCTCTTCGTTATAATTTATGTCCTTGTGCTTTCCGTTTCTTTCTTCGTTCCTGCGCCTTGCGTCGCGGCCCCCTTTATTGCTCGTAGGACCGTCTGAGGTAAAGATCTTGCCTCCGCCAGCACCTTTTCCGTTTCCGAATCCGGCACCCGGCCTTCCATTTGGTCTCTGACCTCCAGCGCCACCAGCAAAGCCCCTGCCAGGAGCTCCGCCACCAAAACCACCCTTCGGAGCGTTCTGCGCACCCTGGAAATTGTTCGGGCGCCCTCCCTGAGCCTGCCTGTAATAGCCACCTTGCCTGTCGGTTCTTTCCGTGCTTTGCGTAGTCTGCCCATATCCGTTTCCTCCACGGTATCCGCCTTTTGAACGCTGTCCGGGTCTGTCGTTGATGCTGATGGAATGGCTTCCCTTCGCATTGTCTCTCTGTCCCTGAGGCTTATTTGCCTGACCCTGTGCGGGTGCGGTATTTGCAGCGTTTGCAG
>JAGCRJ010000115.1 GCA_017964745.1 Lachnospiraceae bacterium | reverse complement strand
GCTTCAACGCAGGAGATAACCTGCTCTGCGATTTTAGCAGGGCTATTGTCAGTGCATTTAAAACCAGTATCGTTTCAAGGTTTTCCGACGACCATTTTGTCGTTTTTTCCAAGGACTCCAGGGATGATGTGCTGAAGCTGGTAGAACAGGTCTACAAGACCATGCTCAGCTCGGAGGATCCGGCAGCAAGAGTCCGTATAAAGGCAGGTATTTACTTCCCCGAGGACAGACGCCCCGAGGTCGGTCTTTCCTGCGATCATGCGAGACTCGCCTGCAACAGCATAAAGAGCAGGCACGATTACTATTACTGCATATATGACGAGGCGCTCCGTGAGAAGCTCAGAAGGCAGCAGTATGTCGTGGACCATGTCGAGGAAGCAGTCGCAAAAGAGTACATAAAAGTCTTTTACCAGCCTGTTATAAGGGTAAGAAGCGGCGAGATCTGCGGATATGAGGCTCTTGTACGCTGGATAGATCCCGTCATCGGTTTCCTTTCACCCGGAGACTTTATAGAGACTCTCGAGCAGTTCCATCTGATCCACCTGGTAGATCAGTTCGTGATAAAGAAGGTCTGCGAGGATTTTAAGAAGCTTAGTGATGCCGGGGAGGATGTTGTTCCGGTATCGATCAATATCTCGAGACTTGATTTTGAACTCTGTGACATATTCGGAATGCTTGAATCCACGAGAAAAGAGTACGATATTCCCAGGTGCATGCTGGATATCGAGATCACCGAAAGTGCTCTGAACGACAATGTAAAATACATCAGTCACGAGTGCGACAAGATGCGCACCAAGGGATATCACCTGTGGCTGGATGACTTCGGAAGCGGATATTCATCGCTTAATACCATCGCCGAATATGATTTCGATGTCCTAAAGATGGATCTGATATTCCTGCGTTCGTATGATACCAATCCCAAGACCGGCCAGCTGATGACTTATATCATCAAGGGAGCCTGCGGACTGGGGCTGGAGCCCTTGTGCGAGGGTGTTGAGACCGAAGAGCACTTCAGATTCCTTCGTGAGACGGGGTGTGAGAGAGCTCAGGGATATTTCTTCGGAAAGCCCATGCCATTGGACGAGACAAGGGCATTTACCAGGGAAAAAGGGCTTGTCTGGGAAAAGTACTGATGAAAAAGGGGATAGCCTTCAGGCTATCCCCTTTAATGTGCATTTCTTTGGATCATTTATCTACTTCTTCGGAAGTTCCTTCTGCATTGTCACTGTCATCAAAGAACTCTTCAACGGTCTTTCCGGCTTCCTGAACGGCTTCCTTGGCTGTCTCCGAGAGAGGGGTGAAATCTTCCTCCTCGTCCTCGTCATCCTCGAAATCCTCGAACAGATCATCGAGATCGTCGGCTCCGGCAAACTTATCCTTTACCTTGGTATATGCCTCTTTGGCACTCTTGGATACCTTTCCAGCCGTTGTCTTGGCGGACTCGGTGAACTTCTTGGCAACCTCTGAAATATCGTCAAGAGAGGTATATGAACGTGAGGGAGCCTCCTGTGCATCGTCATCTCCGTCGAGAACGATGGGCTCTTCCTTCTTCTGATAATAATAATATGCTGCCGCTGCGGCTACGGTGCCGATAACTGCAGTACCTAACAGGAATTTTCCGAATTTTTTACTCATGACAGACTCCTTTCAGAAGTACGAATTCGCTTTTAGGGCGTAAGACCATTTTAATATAAAACTTCACATTGTAAAAGGGAAAAATCATTAAGTTTTCATTCAATTTTAACCCCCGGGAGACGATATTCGGAAAATGATCCTGTGTCAGGAAATGAGAAAATCCGGAAGTCGGATCTTTGGATATGACCGGCCCGGGTAAAAACAGCTCCTTCGGACATATGGGAACCGGTAGATGAAAACGAAGTGTTAAGTAAAATAACAAACATTACCATAATGCGTTTAGTAAACAACCGGCCACTTAACGAAAGACCGTTTGGGTGAGCGGGTGGGGGTACAGGAGGAGAGCAGGTTGAGTGACCGGTCCGGTCCGGCACAGCTCTTTTGAGTCGGATCCCGGTTGATCCGGGCTCCAAAAAGGAGGTGGGAGGAAGAAATCTCCGGAAAGATTTTTTCGGGGCGATTTTGGGCCCCAAAAATGACATGAAGATTTTATATTAAGTGTTGTGTATACAAAAATAATATGACGACACTCGTGTTAGTTTTTATGATGTCAATTCTTGTGGATAACTTTGCCTTGGAATTACAAGCAAAACTGCTATTTTTCCACAGACGTCTGTGTCATAAAGTGGAAATGTGACAAAAGATTTAGCGGGTAAACTTTCAAGATAATAGTTGGTTGCAAATAAAATGCGAATACTTTATACGATATTATGTCGGCTGACAGAAATGTCAAAATACCTGCTTATGTAAACTAAAGTCCATATCCTCCCGGCCCGAAGTAAAATTCCGCACATAAAAAGTCCCCCGCAGGACGGGATCCGCCTGCGGGGGACTTAACGATCCGGATATTAAGTTTATGACTTAAAGAACACTCCGAGGAAGTTTCTTCCGATGCTTGATCCGATGTTTCCACCGAGGGTCTTTCCGAACTTTCCGCCGATCGCACCGCCAACCGTTTTACCGACTTCACGGCCTACGGTTCCGGCTCCGGTCTTGGCTACGCTCTGAGCAGCCTTGGCTGTCTTGTAGCTCATGGAGTTCTTGTCGGGCTTGGCGGGTTTTGCTTGTGCGGGTGCAGCGCCCTGCGCGGGCTGACCTGCGGGTAATTCACCCTCCACAAGTGTCTGGTTCCTCTGGAGGAACTCAAAAGCCGAATCCCTGTCGAAATAATCGCTGTATCTGTTAAATAATCCGCTTCCTCTTATCACACTGTCTCTTGTGGAATCGTCGATGGAGCCCATAAGTGAACAGGGAGGAAGAATCTTGGTGTTTTCAACCATTGTAGGAACACCCTTTTCGTCGAGGACGGATACAAGCGCTTCTCCGGTTCCCAGGGAGAGGAGAGTTTCATAGGTATCGAATTCGGGATTGACCACAAAGCTCATGGCTGCTGCCTTGGCTCTCTTTTGCTCCGCGGGAGTGTATGCGTGAAGAGCATGCTCGATCTTGTTTCCGAGCTGTGCGAGGATCTCGTCGGGGATGTCTCCGGGGTTCTGGGTAACGAAGAAGATTCCGACACCCTTGGACCTTATGAGCTTGATCACCTGCTCGATCCTGTTCATCAGAGTCTTGGGTGCGTTATCAAATAACATGTGTGCTTCATCGAAGAAGAAGACCATCTTGGGCTTGTCGAGGTCGCCGACCTCGGGAAGAGACTCGAAGAGCTCGCTCATCATCCAGAGAAGGAAGGTAGCATACATATCGGGATGATTGATGAGCTTCTGGCAATCCAGTACCTGAATGGTTCCCTTGTCGGAATCCCTGCGGAGCCAGTCATTGATATCGAGTGCGGGCTCACCGAAGAAATACTCGGCACCTTCGCTCTCCAGGGTCACAAGGGATCTTATAATGGCATTTACGCTCTGTCTTGCGATGGTTCCGTATTCGGAAGCGTATTCCTTGGCATGGTCTGCTACGTAATTGAGCATGGACTTAAGGTCCTTGGTATCGATGAGCAGCATGTTGTTATCATCCGCGATCTTGAAGATCATGGCGAGAACATGGGACTGGGTATCGTTGAGACCGAGGATCCTGGCGAGGAGAAGAGGACCCATCTCGGAAATGGTTGTTCTTAAGGGCATTCCTTTATCTGCATATACATCCCAGAAATTGGTGGGATATGAATCGAAAGCAAATCCCTCGTCCTTCAATCCGAATCTCTCGATCCTGGCCTGCATATCCTCGGAATCCTTACCGGGCTGACAGAATCCCGCGAGATCACCCTTGACGTCGGCTAGGAATACGGGAACTCCCATATCGGAAAAGCTCTCCGCAAGGACCTTCAGTGTGATGGTCTTACCCGTTCCGGTAGCTCCGCAGATCATACCGTGGCGGTTGGCCATCTTGGGATAGATGCAGATCTTCTTGTCTCCGCTCTTTCCCAGAAAAATAGTTCCGGACTGCTTATCGTACATTTCCTGTCCTCCTCATATTTAATAATATGCGTTATAAAAATAGGATCTATGCCTGTTTCGAGGCATATGCACTATAAATAACTTACGCAATTGAATTGCCGGTGTAGAGGGTGTAGTATCTTCCCTTAAGGTCTATGAGCTGGTCGTGGGTTCCTCTCTCTATGATCCTTCCCTGCTCCATTACCATTATACAGTCGGCGTTCCGGACCGTCGAAAGCCTGTGTGCGATGACGAAGGAGGTTCTTCCTTTCATCAGCTTATCCATGCCTTCCTGGACGATCCTTTCCGTTCTCGTATCGATGGAACTGGTCGCTTCGTCGAGAATCAGGACGGGAGGATCCGCGATCGCAGCTCTTGCAATTGCAAGAAGCTGTCTCTGACCCTGGGATAGACTTGCGCCGTTGCCGG
>JAGCRJ010000114.1 GCA_017964745.1 Lachnospiraceae bacterium | reverse complement strand
TGATTATCCCAATCAGGTATTTGTATTAAAACCTGATGTCCGGGATCTATGAGGAAACATAAGGGTAATAGAAAGTATGACCGTGCAGTAAAATTTTGCCTGAACCCATGAAAGGGAATCATCAATAGCCGATTAAAGTTGTATTTTGATGGAGATAATAACTAATGTTAGAAAAAATGGATGATTTTTTTACTGCCCGTGTGGATGGTTATGATGAGCACATGAGGCAGTTTGTTGAAGAAGATTCTGAGTTTTATGCATTTACGGCTTCGCTGCTTCCCGGGGCAGAGAATGCGGAAGTTCTTGACCTGGGCTGCGGAACGGGTCTGGAACTTGAAGCATATTTTGCTCTCAATCCGGCTGCAAAGGTTACGGGCATTGATCTTACCGAAGCCATGCTGAATGCACTTAAGGAAAAGTTTTCGGGTAAGAATATTACGACCGTATGCGGTTCGTATTTTGATGTACCTTTTGGTGAAGAAGTCTATGATGCCGCTGTTTCGGTGGAATCACTGCACCACTTTTCCGAGGAAGAAAAGCTTCCGCTTTATACGAAGCTTTGTAAAGCATTAAAACCCGGAGGGAGATTTGTGCTCACTGATTTTTACTGCGACACTGATGATCAGGAAGGCTTTTTCAGACGTGAACTGATAAGGATCAGAAAAGAAGAAAATCTCCCCGACGGAGTATTCTATCATTATGATACTCCCATGACGACAGAACATGAAAAGAAAATACTTCTTTCCGCGGGGTTTTCAAATGTCGAGGAACTTGGTGCGTGGGGCACAACCCATACGATCGTGGCAGAGAAATAAACTGCGGATTATTTTAATAATATCAGGTAATTATGAATTTACAGAACGGATATATAGAAGAGGATGTATTTCCCAAGATATTTACACATTATGAAGAAAGACCCTACGGCATTTTGTTCTATAACGAAGCCAACCGTGATTCGTATGATTCGAATCATGCGGTAATCTACAGGGATAAGATCGATGATCTGAAAACTGTGATTGACGAAATAAAAGATTTCTACGGATCCCGGAATCTCAGGACAATCCTTTATCAGGCCATGACCGATAACGGATGGTTTGAGGAGATAAGCGGTGAACTTGCCGGCTTCGGTTTTAAAAGCTGGACCGAACTCCAGGAGTACATGCTTCCTACGGGAGTTGACCGAATAGTTCCCAATCCGGAACTTGAAGTAACCAAAATAGAAAAATGGAACGAGGATCTTGAAAATGTATTTATCGAAGCGGAGGAACCCTGGGAGATAGAAGTTGCCAAAGCGACTTTGAACTATCCACGCAACTGGATGTTTGCGGCAAAGGAAAACGGTAAGACCATAGGAATTATTTACGGTCACGTTTCGGATATTGCATGCAGGGTCGATTATCTTCTTGTTTCCAAGAAACACCGCGGTGTCGGAGCAGGTCGTGCTCTTTTCCACACATATAACGAATGGTGTAAGCAGAGCGGTATAGACAAAGCATATCTGTGGCCCGACGGAGAAACAGCCAGACGTATATATATGGAAGGCGGATATGAGCCTGTTGAAATAATAAAAGCGGGCAGGGCTGTATTGAGAACAGATCTTTGAATTCAGTAATACGGAGGAATGAAACAGTATCGTGGAAAAGAAATTTTCAGTGTATGGCGAATTAAATGATGCACAAAAGGCTGAAGCGGTAGATCTGTTTCTTGAGGGCTTCGGACATTTCATGACCTTTTCCAAGGATGAAGCAGCCAAAAAGAATCTGTTCATCGAGATATTTGATCCTGAGTTTTTCATCTGCTGTCTGGAAGACGATAAGGTGCTGGGGCTTATGGGACTTGGAAATAACCGGAAAAGACCCATAGATTTCAAGAAGGAATCTTGCGTGAAATATTTCGGAAAGCTCAAAGGTGCGCTCATCAGTAAACAGATGAGTGCGATATTCGGGAAACCTGCCGTTTCATCAGACCGGGAATTATATCTGGATACGCTGGTCACCGATCCGAATGTCAGAAAAAAGGGTATCGGGACCGCACTCATAAACGAGGCATGTTCATTCGGTGATCATGATTCCATGGTTGTGGAAGTGTTTTCCGATAACGAAAATGCGATCAGTTTTTATGAAAAGAACGGATTTGAGACCGTTAAGGAAAATAAAGGTTCTGTAATGAGATTTCTTGGATCCGGCTATCCGATAACCATGGCTAAAAAAATCAAGTAGAGCTCTTGTAAAACAGCGGAGGTCTCTTTGCCGAAGAAATCTATTTCAGAGGGATCATCTGCGGCATATTGTATATATCTCGCTGTTTCCCTGAAGAAAGAAACTAACTGAATAAGTGATGATAATTCCTGTTCCGGCTCATATGATCCGGAGCTTATTTACTGCGTTGACAAGGCACCGATCATATGGTAAAAATAAAAACGACAACGTTATCGTTTTTTATTTTGCCGGGGTATCAAAAAGTGCCTAAAGTTAATGAAGAATATCTTGAAGAGAAGAAAAAAGAGATAATAAAAGCCGCTTTTGAGGTATGCCAAAGAAAGCCTGCTTATGAAGTGACCATGTCGGATGTGGTTGCTGAAACGGGAATGAGCCAGGGCGGAGTATATAAGTATTACAACAATATCTTTTCCGTCTATGCCGCATTGATCGATGATGCAAACCGTCAGGGTGACAGGATTTCAGTGATCGACACGATCATGCAGTCGGATGATAAACCGGAAGAAAAACTGAGAAAACTGTTCCGGGTGTCCGAAGAATTCTTCTCGGATATGCTGATAGGTTATAACAAGATCCTCTTCGAGCTGGGGACATTCTGCATACAGAATCCCGAATATGACAAAAGGATAAATAGCGAGACGTCAGTGACTCCCGTGTTTCCGTATCTTGCCGGACGCACTGCGGAGCTGATCACAACCAAGACTAAGGAGGGATATTTTAATCCCGTTATCCCTCCCGGGGATATACTGACATTTATTGTTGCATCGTTTGACGGCATCATAAGAGATGTGACGCTGAATAAATGTTACGGTATCCACAGTAAGGATATGAATAACCTCGATGAGAAGAAACTTATCAATTGTTTATATATCAGCACTTTGAAACTGCTTGGCAGTAAGAGACGCATTAAGTAGGGAAGGACAGTAAATGAAAACAACTATCAGATATATATTGTCATTGGCAGTTATGACACTGTTTCTTGCAGGATGCAGTGATAAACCCGCTGATTACACCATTGTCCGTTACGAGAATGGTGAAGTGACTTATGAGAACAGCGGAAGTGATGAAAATTCTGTTTATGAGCTTGGGTCGAACGGCAAGACCGTAGCGGCTTATACGGCTCTTGCGATGGTCGATGAAGGAATCCTTGAACTTGATGAAAGCATAGCTCTTTATCTTGATCCGGAACTGATCACGGATGACGCAAGGATAAACGATATAACGCTCAGGGAACTTCTATGCCATACCGCCGGCTTTTCTCCCAGCTATGAGCTTGGAGTGGATAAGAATATCTACAATGATCCCGGTACCGGATTCTGTTATTCAGGCGTCGGATATATTTATCTTCAGAGTGTTATCGTAAATGCCGGCGGAATGTCTATGGACAGTGCTGCGCAGAAATATGTCTTCACACCGCTCGGAATGAAAAACAGTACCTTTGAAAGTATGAAGACCGTTACACCATATATGAATCTGGGTAATGCGGTGTTGTATGCGTTGATAGTCTTTGCCGCATCATTCCTGATTCTTTCAATCCTTGCCCTTATATTTGGAGCCGTAACAAAATTCAGACTGTATAAATTCAAGACAGCATTTACCGTGTGCTTTGTTCTTGCGGGAATTGTTAATTCAATTATTTTACTGTTCGTATTACCGAATCTGTCAAAGACGTATTTTGTTTTCCTTATATGCTTCGCCATTATGGCACTTATCCTGTATGTGACAAGAAAGAAGAGCAAGGCATTTTACATAGTCGCTCCCGTATTCCTGATAGCGGTTATACTTCTCGGATCACTGATCCCTGTGGCTGTTCCGGTTGCAAACGATCTTCGTTCTTACCCTGCCAATGTAGCTTATACCTTCAGATCGACAGGTGAGGATATGGCACTGTTCTGCAATGATCTGATGAAGAAGTATGCGGAAGATACCGGTGCATTCGGTGAGATGTTTGATGAAAACATTGTGATAGATGATGAAAATTCCTGGGGATTGGGAATCGCGATAGAAAATACCGAAGGCTCCGGAACAACATACTGGCATTCGGGGATCAATCCCGGATTTCAGAGTTTATACGTGCTGTACCCCGAAGAAGATAAATACATCGTTGTCATCACAAACAGTGACAGGGGACTGGATTTTGCAAAAGAGACCGTGAGAGATTATCTGGGCATAAACGGAGTATGGGATATTAAAAGGAATTGACATGCTCCGACCCGTGTGATAAGTTTTAACTGATAATTCCCATGGGGGAGTAGCAGGCGCATTGCGCAGCAAGTCAACATCATGGCCGGGAGGTCTGGCTTGTTTTAAATTGCGAGACTCATGTATAGGTTAACTATACATGATGTGTCGGTTCAGATCATTTACCAAGTATAGTTAACTCTGTACTTGGTTTTTTTGTGTGATCAAGGGAATACATTTTCAATCAAACAAAACAGAAAGGTTTGGAGGAATTGTATGAAAGAAAATTTTCTTGAGATCAAAGATCTGAAAAAGAGTTTCGGAAGCGGCGAAGCCAGGCAGGATGTACTGAGAGGCATGGACTTTACCGTTGCAAAAGGGGAGTTCTGTGTACTTCTCGGACCATCCGGTTCCGGAAAATCAACGCTTCTTAACATCATCGGAGGGATCGATACTCCCGATTCAGGTTATGTCAGCATTAACGGTGACAAACTCGAGGACATGAACGAGCATCAGCTCACACTCTACAGAAGAAAGCATCTGGGCTACGTCTTCCAGATGTACAATCTCATTCCCAATCTCAATGTAAAAGAAAACATCGAAGTCGGAGCATATCTTTCCGACAAGCCTCTGGACGTGGAGGAAGTCATCACAACTCTCGGTCTTCAGGACCATAAGTACAAATATCCCAATCAGCTTTCCGGCGGACAGCAGCAGAGAGTATCCATCGGAAGGGCAGTTGTTAAAAATCCCGATATCCTTATGTGCGACGAACCCACAGGTGCTCTTGATTACAAGACATCCAAGGAGATACTGTCACTCATTGAAGACTGCAACAAAAAGTACGGAAGTACCATCATAATGGTCACCCACAACGAAGCTATAAGGTATATGGCTGATCATGTGATCAAGCTCAGGGACGGCGTCGTCCGTCACAATGACATCAATGATAGCAAGATCCCCGCATCCGAGCTTGAGTGGTAAGGGGGTGAAGCGTATGAGAAATCCTTTGATAAAAAGAATTCCCAAAGAGCTTATCTCCGATTGGCATAAGTATATTGTCATCATTGTGTTCATGGTCATGATGATCGGGGTTATCTCCGGAATGTATGTCGGTCATGACAGTATGCTTTCCTCCGTTTATTCAAACAGGGATGAACTTGATCTCGAGGACGGAAGCTTTGAACTGAACGAAAAGGCTTCACAGGAGCTTCTGGATGATATAAGCACAGGAGATATGGCTGATGTACGCGCATATTATATTTCCAAAGGCTTCGAAGAAGCTGATGAGAAGGTGGCCGAAGCATTCGGTGACCTGATCGATCAGGAAATGTACAAGGATGCCGTGGAAGAGGCTTATGAAGAAGCTCATAACGAAGTTGTAAAAACTGTGGATGAAGAATGGGAGAAGATATCGGACAGATATAACCTTGATGATGAGGATTTTGCTCCCGTTCCCGTTACCGTTTATGAGCATTTTTACAGGGAAGAAGACGAGGATTATGACTTAGACGGAAATACCGATGCGAATATCCGTATCTATATGAGCGATTCACCTGTGGACAGAGCGGTATTTAACGAAGGACGATGCCCCGAGACTGCGGATGAGATCGCGATAGACAGGATGCATGCCGACAATGTCGGTGTAGAAATAGGAGATACGATAAGGGTAGGAGATAAATCTTTTACCGTTGTGGGCCTTTTGTCGTATGTAAACTATCTGACACTTCATGAATCCAATACGGACATGATGTTTGATGCATTCGGGTTCGATGTTGCAATGGTAACTCTCGAAGGTTTCGATTCTTTATCATCGAGGATACACTACAGCTATGCATTTGAGTATGTCGACAGTCCTGAGGATAAGATTGAAAAAGCGGATTATTCGGACAGGTTCTTAAGATCCCTGATCACACAGACTCTTGTTCACGATAATGAGATAGAAGATTACCTTCCTGAATATCTAAGGCAGGCCAGTAACTTTGCAGTTTCGGATATAGAAGGAGATTCTGCCGGAAGTGCGATCCTGTGTTATATCCTGATAGGTGTCATTGCGTTTATCTTCGCGGTTACCATCAGCAATACCATCGACAGGGAAAGCACGGTTATAGGAACGCTCCGTGCATCCGGATACAGCAGGGCGGAACTTGTGATGCATTACATGTCCATGCCCTTCGTAGTAACTGTGATCGGTGCCGTCATAGGAAATATACTCGGATATACCGCATTCAAAAAGATCGCGCTGAATCTGTATTACAACAGTTACAGTCTTCCTTCCTGCGGGGTTGTGCTCAGCAGTACCGCACTTATCAAGACTACTCTGATCCCATTCCTGCTGATGCTATGCATCAATCTCTTTGTCATAATACGGAAGCTCAGACTCAGTCCTTTACGTTTCCTCAGAAAGGACCTGGCATCACATAAGAGAAAGAAAGCGATAAGACTGCCGAAGTGGTCGTTCTTAAGAAGATTCAGGATAAGGATTCTCATTCAGAACCTTCCCAATTACCTGATCCTCATCTTCGGAGTCATATTTATCGAGCTTATGCTCTGCTTTGCGTTCGGTATTCCCGATTCGCTGGATCACTACAAAGACAAAGCTGTAGAAATGATGTTTGCGGATCACCAGTATATGCTCATGGGAAGTGAGGATGAGGACGGAAACGTAATAACAACTTCGGAAGAGACCGCGGAAAGATTCAGTGCGGTAAGCCTTTTATATCCCAAGAAAAGATCTTCCTTCCGTGTAGGCATGGGAAGCGGCGGTGATGAAGGTGTGACTGTGTACGGAATCGCCCGGGACAGTTCATATATCAGTCTCGGAAATGATGAGGACGGAGTTTACATTTCAAGTGCGTTCAGTAACAAGTTCTCTCTTAAAGCAGGCGATGCCATCACGTTGAACGAGGAATATGAAAACAAGTCCTATGAACTGAAGGTTTCCGGCATCGTCGATTACGACGGCGGGATTGCGGTCTTTATGAACATTGATAAATTCAACGAAACCTTCGATAAGGATGAGGATGACTTCACGGGATTCTTTTCAAGAAATGAGATCACTGATATAGATGAACAGTACATTGCAAGGGAAATAACTCCCGAGGATGTTACGAAGGTTTCGAACCAGCTTGAACATTCCGTTGGCGGAGCCATGGATGTTTTCAAATATGCACTGATAGTTATGACGGCGGCTCTTATATATCTGCTTGCCAAGATCATTATTGAGAAAAATGAGAATTCGATATCGATGGTCAAGATACTCGGATTCGAAAACGGGGAGATCGCAAAGCTCTATATCGCACCTACAGCGATCGTGGTAACCTTATTTGCGCTTATCAGTTTTGTGATAGGGTATTATCTGATGGTATGGGTATTCCACGCATTCATCCTTCAGATGGACGGATATCTCGGTTTCTGGATGTCACGAGGCTCAATGATACTTTCGGTTCTGTATCTGCTCATCGGATATGCTTTCGTATCGGTCATAGATTTCATAAGGATCAGAAAGATTCCCATGGATATCGCACTTAAGAATGTCGATTAAAGAAAAGGTCCCGCTCATATGAGCGGGGCCTTTTGATCTTAAGTCTGTATCTGTGCCGTATAGAGATTGTAGTAGATGCCTTTTCTTTCGAGAAGTTCGGAATGTGTACCTATCTCCGCAATGTGATGTCCGTCTATTACCATTATCCTGTCGGCATTCTTGAGAGTGGAGAGCCTGTGTGCTATCGCAAATGTTGTCTTTCCTTTGGTGAGTCTTTCGAGTGCTTTCTGTATCATGAATTCGCTCTCGGTATCAAGGCTTGCGGTTGCTTCATCGAGTATCAGGATGCGCGGGTCGGGAAGTATGGCTCTTGCGATCGCTATTCTCTGGCGTTCTCCTCCCGAAAGAGTGTATCCTTTCTCACCCACATATGTATTGTATCCGTCGGGAAGTGCACAGATGAAGTCGTGTGCGTTTGCAAGCTTGGCAGCTCTTATTATTTTTTCTGTCGTGGCATCGGGCTTTGAGAACCTGATGTTGTCTATGATCGTTCCCGAGAAGAGGAATGTCTCCTGAAGAACGACACCGAGCTGGGAGTGGTATGACTTCCTGCTGATGTCCTTCATATCAGTTCCGTCGACGAGGATATTTCCGTCATCGGTTTCATACAGTCTCATAAGGAGATTGATGAGCGTTGACTTTCCTGTTCCGGAGGCGCCGACAATTCCGATCATCTCTCCGGGCTTTATCACCGCATTTATATCCTCCAGTACCGGCTGATATGATTTGTATCCGAATGTTGCATGATCGAATGTGATCTCTCCCTTAATATCTATATCCTTAACGGTATCAGATTCTTCGGGCACATCCTGTGCGAGGACATCGTATATTCTCTCGAGACTGCTCGTAAGTCTGGATATCTCTCTGGGAAGTCTTCCGAGCCATCCTATGTACTGGAACAGAAGCATCGTGTAAGCGATGAACTGATAGAGTTCACCCGGTGACATCTTATAGTTAAAGACATCGAGTCCTCCGAAATAAACCACTATGACAAGTCCCATTCCCATAAGAACATTTACGAGGAAATCAAACATTGCCCAGAAGCGTTCATTCTTTTTCTGGATATCGGCGAAGATTCCGGAGACGCGCTTAAATCGTTCCGATTCGTCTTTTTCCTTACCGTATGTCTTGACGACTCTCATTCCGGAGATGACATCCTGAAGCTCACTTGCCACGTCATCGTTTTTCTTGTACTGGAGATGAAAGATTCGGCTGATGGTCTTCCTGAACGTTATCATAAGTGCCGAAACAAACGGAACAAGAATGAAGGTAAGCAGAGCAAGCTTAATATTCAGCACCATCATGAATACGACATCCCAGATGAAGATAAAGAGGATCGCAAACAGGTTGCAGAATACATCGGCCATAAAGTCGCTGATGAATCTCGTATCCTGGGTGATCCTGTTGAGCAGCTCGCCCGGCCTTCTGTCACCTATAAAGCTTAAGGGAAGCTTCTGGTATTTTTCGAAGAGCTGTTTTCTTAAGTCAGCCGCGATCTTGGAACCGAGTCTTGCGGATGCGTTACTCTTCATGATGTTTAAGATCACGATCGATACGCTGAAGGTAAACATCAGTGCAAGGAAGATATATGCCGTCTTAAGGCTTCCGTTACCGCTCAGCACGTCATTGATAAGGTGCTTCTGGACTTCGGGATTTAAAAGCGTTGTCACGGCGACCATTACCATGATAAGGAAGACACCGAGGAAGTCCTTGGCATAGGGTCCTGCCATTTTCAGGAACATGCTTAAGAATCCGCCTTCGCCCGAGCACTTCGGACAGCGTTTTGTTCCGGGGATAGCACGTCCGCATATGGGACAGGTCTTTTCGTACTCGTTACTTATTACTTCTTCGGATCTTCCGGAGATAAGGATGTTGATACCGCGGGCGATGTAAGCGTATCTCCCGAGATGCTTGGAAGAGTAGTGAGCGAGAACCTTGTGATCGTCTCCCTGCCTGACCGTGAGGATTCCTCCTCCTATGCCGGGTTCGGCGGTGGCTTTATCAAGATCTGCGATATTTATTTCTGTTTTCTTTTTTCCGCGTATTATGCAGATTTTCGAAGTGGTTACGACAAAGAAGGAATCGTCTGTCCAGTTTCCTTTTTCATCGATGTCGATTGGAACTGCGTAGTAGATCTTTTCGCCTTCCGAAAGCTTTACCATGCTCTCTTCACTGTGCGGAATGTCATATCTTAAGATCATTTAATGTCCTCATAAATTTCCGGTCTGTTACAGGAAGAGATCGAGCATTCTCTTTTCCTTCTGCGAAAGCGCATCGACATCCCTTATCTCGAAGCGGTTCTCATCGACGTCCGCAATGATCAGTCTTGTATCGGAGAGTTTGCTTACGGCATTGGATCCCATGTTTATCGCGAATCTGCATTCGCCTTTATCGGTCATGACATGGAAGTATGCGTAGCCGTACTCATCCTTGATGCTGTAGATCTTGCTGATGACGGGTGTGAAATAGCAGAGCGTAAGCTGGTGAATAATGACCTCTCTGGTTTCCGCAGGCATTGAATCAAGATCTTCGATGATGCCGATCTCTTTTCCGGAACCCTCGTATTCCCTTACCGACAGATATTTATCCGCATCCGAAAAAGGAAAGAGTCTTACGATCTTAACCCTGTCATAATGCTTTCCGTCAAGATCGAGGCTCACAAAACCGCCATCGGTCCGGGTAAATACGGC
>JAGCRJ010000113.1 GCA_017964745.1 Lachnospiraceae bacterium | reverse complement strand
TGTGTGGTGCGGAGACTGGAATGATCTCGTGCAGATAAGTGCTTTGCCCTTTGGCATCTTCCCGGCAACCGAATAAATGGATGTGAGCTCGAGACTTTCAGACAGTGTAAGCGGCGGAAGGATTCCCGGTATCCTGCGGGCTATCATTGATTTACCTGCTCCGGGCGGGCCGGTCATCAGAAGCGAATGGAATCCTGCAGCACTTATCACTGCTGCGCGCTTGGCTCTTTCCTGGCCTCTTACCTCATCAAAATCCGGTATCACTCCGGCGTTTTCATTGAACAGGCTTTCCGGGTCGGTATGGGTTGCGGGCAGGACCGAGTCATCTTTACTTATAAGATAATCGATGACTCTTCTTAAGTCTGAAGCACCTCTTACCGTGATCCCCGGAACTATGGACCCTTCGGACGCGTTGTCAGCCGGCACGATGCATTCCTTTATGCCTCCTGACTTTGCTGCCATGACGACAGGCAGTACGCCTCTTACGGGTCTTATCTCGCCGTTTAATCCTATCTCACCGAGAAACAGTATCCCCTCTGCAGATTCCTCCGGCAGATATTCCATCGCTGTCAGCATTCCGATGCATATCGGCAGGTCAAATGCAGTGGTATCTTTTCTGAGACTTCCGGGAGAAAGGTTGATTGTTATCCTGGAAGGAGGAATCGTTATCCCGTTATTCTTTAATGCCGATCTGACTCTGTCCCTGGCTTCTTTTACCTCGGTCCCTGCTGAGCCCACGATATTGAACATGGGAAGTCCGTTTGCGATATCCGTTTCGACATGTACGATAAGGGCGTTTATACCCTGTATCGTGGCTGATAATGTATCTGTGAACATAGTTGATCCTCTTAATCTGTTTTTTTGCAGAACTGACCCGGACTTACCTGGACTGCGTGCCCCTCAAGGCAAAGTTCCATAAGCATCAGGCATATGCCGGTAACACCGGGTGAATCTGATTTCTTCTTGCACATTTTCTCTTCGATATCCTCCGCGCTCTGCGGAAAATAAGAGAGCAGTCTGTAAACTTCAAGATGGCTTTTATCGAGGTCCGGTTCCGCTGCCGCATTTCCCGTATAATTCCTGTGTCTTTTATCGGAAGGCGCATCAAATGCGGGTTTCAGTGCATACATACAGGCATCCGCTCCGGTGAATCCTTCGGTTATTATCGATGCGTGGTCTTCGAAAAGATCGCCCATAAGGATATCGGGAGAAAGATAGATCCTTGCTCCGTGACATATGAGTCCGTTTGTCCCGGAGGACAGTTCATCGCCGAGTCTTCCGGGCGCCGCATAGATATCCCGTCCCTGTTCGAGTGCCATATCAACGGTTATGAGCGTTCCGCTTCTTGTCCTTGCTTCAAGCACGACGACGGCATCCGCAAGGCCGCTCACAATGCGGTTTCTCGGAGGAAAGAACTTCGCCGTGACCTGTGTTCCGGGAGGGTATGATGACAGTATTCCGCCCGACGTTTTAAGCTTTTCGTACAGTCCGTAATTGGAATCGGGATAGCAGATATCCGGTCCGCATCCGAGTACACCGAAGGATGATCCTCCTGCAGAGACAGCGGCATTCTGCGATATTCCGTCGATTCCGAAGGCCATTCCGCTTATCACGTTTATGTCGTTTTTTCCGAGAGCCTCCCCCAGCTCATCCGCCAGCATTTCACCGTAATCGGAGCACTGCCTTGCACCGATGACCGCAACGGAGAGCTTATTGTTTTCGGGTAATCTTCCTATGTAAAAGAGTGCGAGAGGAGGATCCGGAATGTACCTGAGTCTTTCGGGATAATCCTTTTCCCACGCAAAGGAAACCTTCATGTCCGAACGCATGAATTCATCGTATTTTTCAAAGATGTCGTTTTCCTTTCTGTAGGATAAAAGAGCCTTCGGATCCGTCCTTTTGCCCAGGACCTGAGCTATTTTTTCATCGGATGCAAGGAAAGCTTCCCTGGGTGAACCGAAGGCTTTTAAAATGGCCGGGACCGGTCCCTGTCCTATCCACGGGACGGATTGAAGCCAGAAAGCATAGACCCTTTCGTCGTCACCGATTCCAAGGCTCATGATCTCATCAATGTTCAATTGGTTCCTTTCCGTTGTCTTACATGGAAAAAGCGGGCGAATGCCCTTAGAATGCGTATTTCAATCTTATGTTAACGGCAGGATAAAGTCAAGAAATCGTTCATTGTATACACTCCGCACAGGCCGAATGATGGTATAATAAATTTCGTTAACACAGTTCGAAAAAGAGGTAAAAATGTCTTACAGAGATGAAACAAAAGAGGTAAATATCGGTGGTGTCAGGATCGGTGCGGGGAACCCTGTTGCGATCCAGTCAATGACCAACACACCGACTTCCGATGTGTCTGCGACCGTATCCCAGATCCTTGCGCTTGAGAAGGCGGGATGCGAGATAGTAAGGTGTACCGTTCCCGATGAGGAAAGCGCCAAGGCGATAAAGGAGATCAAAAAGCAGATACATATCCCTCTTGTTGCGGATATTCATTTCGATCACAGGATGGCTCTGATGGCGATGGAAAACGGTGCGGACAAGATCCGCATAAACCCCGGAAACATCGGATCCACTGATAAAGTAAGGGAAGTTGTCAACCTTGCAAAGGAAAGAAACATCCCGATAAGAGTCGGTGTAAATTCCGGCTCGCTTGAGAAGAATCTAGTTGAAAAGTACGGCGGAGTTACCGCCGAGGGAATAGTCGAAAGCGCACTGGATAAGGTTAAGCTCATAGAGGATATGGGATATGACAACCTTGTCATAAGCATCAAATCATCCGATGTAATGATGTGCGTAAAGGCTCATGAAGTCATTGCGGGAAAGACTCCCTATCCCCTGCATGTGGGCATCACCGAGTCGGGTACCGTAAGGAGCGGAAGCATTAAATCTTCCGTCGGTCTCGGTGTTATTCTCGGACAGGGAATAGGAGATACGATCAGGGTTTCGCTTACCGGTGACCCCTGCGAAGAGATCACCGCGGCCAGGCTTATCCTCAAAACCCTCGGTCTCAGAAAGGGCGGCATAGATGTCGTATCATGCCCGACCTGCGGAAGGACGAAGATCGATCTTATCTCGCTTGCACAGCAGGTTGAAAAGATCGCCGAAAATTATCCTTATGATATCAGGCTTGCTGTCATGGGCTGTGCAGTCAACGGTCCGGGTGAAGCCAGGGAGGCAGATCTCGGAATAGCGGGCGGTCTTCACGAAGGACTGCTCATGAAGCATGGCGAGATCATAAGAAAAGTTCCCGAAGCAGAGCTGTTGAACGCTCTTAAGGAAGAACTTGATAATTGGAAATAATACCGGAATAACCGGCTTAAAATGATATGCACCTGTCCGGGTAGGCGAGAGCGCCACGGCAGGGCGGAATGTGAAAGGAATAGAATATGAGTTTTGTTTTCAAGGATGCATTTCCCTCTTTGCAGCTTAAGGGTCGTGCGGAGGTTCTTCTCGAGGATACGATCGTCACACGCGTTACTACGCCGAGAACCCACGACTTTCTGAATATCTATCTCGAAAGTGATCATGTCATCACCAAAGACATCATACGCGAAGTCGAGCGTGAGATCAAAAAGCAGGTCATCAACAATCAGACAACGATAGTCCGTATATTTGAAACCTTCAAGCTCCCGAAAGCACCGGAGCTTGATAAGCTGTACGAAGAATACTCGGATTCCGCCCTTCTTGAGATAGAAGGCCTGAACATCATGTTCTTCAACATGATGAGAACTGCAACTGTCTCATTCGATTCTCCCGATGTCATGAAGGTTTCTCTTGCCGACATCCCCGTTTATCACGTTAAGGAAAAGGAATTCGCAGATCTTCTGGACGATATTTACATCAAGCGGTTCGGGTGCAACGGCCGTATCGAATTCGAGTATCACGAGATCAATATCGAGCAGAAGGAAGACGAAGAATACCGTGCACTCATAAGGTCCGTATCCGAAAATGAAAGAAAGTCCGCGGAGAAATTCATCGGTGCCAAGGAATCAGATACTCCCGGTGAGCCTGCGGAAAAAGAAAAACCGAAGGAAGAACCTAAGCCCGCACCGAAGCAGCAGAGCGGAGGCTATAACGGCGGAGGACGCAGCTGGGACACGGGAAGAAGCGGATTCAGGAACGGAAATGTACAGCGCAAAAATCCGATGGCGGACGATCCCAATCACATCTTCGGATTTGTTTATCCCGATGAGAAAACCGTGCCTTTGAGTGAACTGAACGAGGGAATGACCAATGTATCCGTAAAGGGAATGGTCTTTTCCTATAAAGCCGTTCCCATAAAGGATGAGAGGACAGTTGTTTCCTTTAACATCGCGGATTTCACCGATGCGATAAGCTGCAAGATGTATATAGATACCGCGGAAGCGCCTGCGATCCAGGAAAAACTCGAGCCCGGAACATTCGTAAG
>JAGCRJ010000112.1 GCA_017964745.1 Lachnospiraceae bacterium | reverse complement strand
ATCGTATGGGTTGAAAGGACGGCGGTCGGAACTATCGCGGTCTCTATGCCCATTGCCGATATTATGGGAAGTGCCACGGTAAGCGAGCACTTTCCGATGCATGAGATATCCTGTATTGTTGCTACTCTTTTCATATATCCTCCCGGGGACGATTTATTTCTGAACTGTTAAGTCCCCGTAAAAAATTCATTAATTCTGATTTTTAAGTTGTTTTTAACTTTTTTAGACAGTATAATCGTGAACTGGCATTATTGATATACCCATTTTAAATATTTTTTATAATACCAGATAAACAGATGCTCATATACGATACGGAAAAAAAGGGCGACAAGCCGATATATGAATATATATACGAATGCATCAAGCGGGATATCCATTCCGGCTCTCTTAAGAGCGGGCAAAAGCTCCCCTCCAGAAGGCAGATGGCACTCGATAACGGCATTGCGGAGATAACCGTCGCAAATGCCTATTCCCAGCTGGTCACGGAAGGCTACATTGAAAGCCGTGAAAAGAGGGGGTATTTCGTTTCTTCCGATATGGACGTGATCTGCAGCGGAGGAATATGTGAGAATGTCCCCAAAAAGAAGATCTGCAATCTTGATTCGGATCTTTGTGAACCGGATACGGGATCAAAGGAGCACTCGGTCATCAAGCTGACGGATGCAAGTCTTCCCGAGGAAACCTTCCCCTTCGATACCTGGTCGAAGATCGCAAGGAAGGTATTTACGGATGACAGGTCAGCCTGCATAAGGACGCCCGAAGCAAGGGGATTACTCAGCCTCAGACAGGCGATAGCCGGATATCTTGAAAGAGCAAGGGGCTTTTCCGCAGATCCCGACCATATAGTCGTGGGACCCGGATGCGAATACCTGAGCAATACGCTTCTGCAGCTTATCGGCGGAAGCGCAATGGTTGCGGTCGAAGATCCCGGATATATGTGCATATGTAAGGTTTATGAGTTCAGCGGACATAAATGCCTCCATATTCCGATTGATGAAAACGGACTTATCACCGAGGGACTTTCGGGAAGCAATGTCAGGATGATCCATGTTTCTCCGTCGCATCATTTCCCTACCGGATGCGTCATGAGCGCAGCAAGGCGTGCATCGCTTGTTTCCTGGGCAAATGAAACCGGAGCCTGGATCGTCGAGGATGATTACGATTCGGAATTCAGGTTCGAGGGGAAGCCCGTGCCTCCCATCGCAGCTTCGGATCCCGAAAGAGTCATATATATGAACACGTTCACCAGAACCCTGTCACCCTCTCTCAGGGTTGCGTACATGGTTCTTCCCGATGAACTGTTTGATGTTTATTCAAAGAGGATGGATTTCGTATCGGGTACGGTATCAACTTCCGAACAGCTGACACTTGCGTCATTTATTTCGGACGGATACTACGAAAGACATCTGAACAGGATGAGGAATTTTTACAGGAAAAGAAAGAAAGCCATCTTCGAGGAAATGGAAAGAAGCGGGCTTTCGGGGTATTTTGATGTCGAAGGTGACGGAAGCGGCATGACATTCATGCTACGGGGAAAACTTCCGTTTGATGATAGAAGATTTATAAACGGAATAAGGGAGAGGGGCTTGTCCATGAACTCCCTTGATGAGTATTGCTACAATACGCAAAAGTATTCACCGGTACGTTATGTCGTTAATTTCGGCTCGTTATCGGAAGAACAGTTCGCACATGCCGCTGAGGTGATGTGCGATGTAATGAGGAATTGTTTATGTCTAAGTTAAGTGTAAAGAAACCTTTTACTGTACTTGTCATGATCGTCATCATGAT
>JAGCRJ010000111.1 GCA_017964745.1 Lachnospiraceae bacterium | reverse complement strand
TCCCGCATGGACCAAAGAGGATATCGAAAACCGCAGCTCCATCCCCGCCTTTGCGCTGTCATCGCTGCCCGAAATGCCTTCATCCGTACCCGTATCCGTAACGGTTATTTCTCACAGCGGTTATTATTCCGATGCCCTATCAACGGCCTGCTTCGTCCTCGGCCCCGACATGGGCATCACCCTCGCGGAAAAGTACGATTCCGAAGCCATATTTATTATGAGCGATGGCGAAGTTGTTGTATCCGACGGAATAATCTATAATACTGATGAAAAGATAATCACGATAAAATAATAGTCTGCCGGGCAACGATGTATTTCCGCGATTTAAGAGCGAGCTTAGCTTTTCTTAGGAATGCATCCGTATAAGCACAATTTCGCCCGGACGGCGAAATTAGCCGGCACTGAGACAGGATGTCGAATGCCGGCGGTGCGAAGTCATTGTATGAATATGCATTCCTTAGAAAAGCTTAGCGAGCGGCAAATGAGCGGAAATACATCGTTGCCCGGCAGACTGATTCATTAGAGGTTAGTTTATGACAAAAGACATTCTCAAAAAGATATACGACGCAACCCCGCCCGATGAGGAGCTCGAGGACATCGCGGACTTTTTCAAGGTCTTCGGTGACAACACACGTCTTAAGATAATGATCGCACTTCTTCAGAGCGAGCTCTGCGTGCAGGATATCGCCGATGCGCTTTCGATGACACAGTCTGCGATATCGCACCAGCTGAAAGTCCTGAAGCAGCAGGATCTCGTCAAGACAAGAAGAGCGGGTAAGACCATCTATTACTCACTTGCAGACGACCATATCTCCACGATCCTTTCAACGGGAATCGATCATATAGAAGAATAAATAAATGCATAAAAAATACGGCCCTCAGCTGAATGCCGAAGGTCGTATTTTTTTATTCTTCTTTTGCTTTCTCGTTTTCTTCTTTGATATTATCCATGGCCGCCTGCTTGGCCGCATCGACCGTTCCGTAGTATGTGCTTCCGGGGATTGTGTGATAGAGCAGGTTTTCGTTCCAGTAATCCTTGAAGTAGACATATCCGTTCGTCATCGAGATCGAATTGAAATTGCCGTCAGCAAGGATCGTTGCCTGTCCGCCGCCCGATGGCATGAATGCGAGATGAGCATCGTTACCCATTGTCTGGTAGTAGATATATCCCTTGTAGACATTGAAACTTTCAACTCTTTCGTTGGTGAGTATCTCTACCGTCTGGTCATTCAGCGAATATCGTCTGAGCTGGTATCCGTCCTCGGGAGCCATGTAATAGATGAATCCTCCGTCGTAAACCGGATTCCAGATATTGCCCTCGAGCACCTCGTACGTATTCTTGGTCACCGTGTTGTATGCCATCAGGTAATGATTGCCTTCGGTATTGTTGTAATAGATGATGTTTCCAACGGCACATGAAGGATTGATGCCGTATCTTGCGAGAAGCTCAGCATCTCCTCCGCCGATCGGCATACGCTGGAAATAGGGATAGGTGTGGTTATTGTCCGCGGTGCCTTCCATGTACACGTAATCGCCTACAACCTGTGCCCTGACCACGACATCCCTGCTCATCGTATATCCGTGCTGGCCGTCTATATGGGATCTGATGAAGGAATTGGGAACCCTGACTCCGCCGAGGCCCGATGCTCCGGAGCTGCCCGACTGGAAGTAGTAGATGTATTTTCCCGCTACGCAGATGGAACTTGCAACCGCGGTGGATATCTTCTTACAGTCCGTCTCATCGACATTCATCGAATAGAGCGCACCGCCGTCATAGGGGTTGGAAAAGTAGATACGGCCGTCCGATTCGCAGACGATACCGCCGTTATTGATGTTTCCGGCAAGATTTCCGACGGTTCCTTCGGGGTTGGACGGTACCTTTTCTCCCCTTCTGGAAAAAAGGGTGACAAGAACAAGCACCACAACCGCAAGAGCCATGGCCGATACTGCGATAATGAGGTTTTTCCTGTCGCGTTTCGACATGTTTTTTGCCATATGATCGCTCCCTTTTTCCGTCTGATCTTATTTTAACCGCAAACCGCCTTTTTATCAAGGCTCTGAGAGCCTTCAAACCATTGAAAAATCTGTATTTTCGGAGTAAAATAAATTGGTTATAAATATACAATTTTGCGGAGACATATATGGATATTTCCGAAGTAAGAAAACAGCTCGATGAATGTGACAGCGAGATAGTAAAACTTTTTGAAAAAAGAATGCAGCTTTCCGAAGAGGTTGCGGCGGCAAAACTCGAATCCGGAAAAGGAGTTCTCGACAAGGACAGGGAAAAGGCCAAGCTTGCCAAGGTATCGGCAATGGTCAGCGGTGAACTCAACGAAGAGGGCGTACGCGAACTTTTCAGGCTTCTTATGAGCATGAGCAAAAAGCTCCAGTACAAGAAGCTCCTCGAAAGCGGAAGGCATATCAATATTCCCTTTATCCCGGTGGACGATATCAGGACCGGTTCTCCCAGGGTTGTCTTTCAGGGAGATGAGGGAGCTTATTCCCAGCTCGCAATGAAGAAATATTTCGGTGATGATGTGGACTGCATACATGTCCCTTCTTTCCGCGCGGCAATGAGTGTCATTTCCGAAGGCTCCGCGGATTATGCCGTTCTTCCGATCGAGAATTCCACTGCGGGAATAGTAAGCGAGATATACGACCTTCTTGCGGAGTATGAAAATTACATTGTTGCGGAAGAGGTTATTCAGATCGAGCACTGCCTCATGGGCGTAAAGGGTGCGGATATATCTGATATAAAGACCGTCTTTTCACATCCGCAGTCTCTGATGCAGTCCGCAAGATTTCTTGAAAAATATGACTGGAAGCAGATCTCCATGCCGAACAATGCTTTTGCGGCCAAGAAGGTTGCGACTGATGGAGATAAGACCCAGGCTGCGGTTGCAAGTTCACTTGCTGCTGAGATCTACGGACTCGATATCCTTGAAAATGGGATCAACTCTGAAGACAACAACTCGACCAGGTTCATAATCGTGACCAATCAGAAGGTCTTCAGAAAGGATGCGTCCAAGATAAGCCTCTGCTTCGAAGTACCCCACGAGAGCGGTTCGCTCTATCACTGCCTCGGACACTTTATCTTTAACGGACTCAACATTTCCAAGATCGAATCACGCCCCATAGAGGGACGTACATGGGAATACAGGTTCTTCCTCGACTTTGACGGCAACCTTTCCGATCCTTCGGTAAGATGCGCGCTCACGGGTCTTCGTGAGGAGGCAAAGTATCTCAGGGTTCTGGGAAATTATTGATCTTTAACACAAAATAAAACGGGAGGGGAAATGGTACATACATTTGCGGCAATAGACGTCGGAAGCTTCGAACTTACCATGAAGATCTTCGAGTACGGCGGCAGGAAGCAGATGAAAGAGATCGACTGCCTTGAGACCGGTCTTTCGCTCGGCGCGGATACATATGCGACCGGCAAGATCTCCAAGGAAAAGGTAGAAGAGCTCTGCAAGGTACTTTCCCATTTTGCATCCGTGATGCGCTCTTACAATGTCGAGAATTACAGGGCATACGGAACGAGCGCGATAAGGGAGACCGAAAACTCACAGATACTTCTGGACCTGATCGAAACAAGAACGGGCATCCACATAGATACTCTTTCCAATTCGGAGCAGAGATTCCTTGATTACAAATCGATCGCACGTGCCGGCGATGTCTTTACGAATGCGATCCAGGACAGCGCCGCCATTCTCGATATCGGAGGCGGAAGCATCCAGATATCCCTTTTCGATGAGGATTCCCTTGTCAGCACACAGAACTTAAGACTGGGTGTTCTGAGGATAAGGGAAAGAGTTGAGAGCCTCGGAGCGGATCCCTACAGGATGAGGCTTCTCGAAGAAGAACTCATTGATGCACAGCTCCTTACCTACAAAAAGCTTTTCATTACCGGTCCCGTCAGGAACCTGATAGTGATGGATGATTACGTCAGTACCTGCATAATGCGTAAGGCAGGCGGAAAGGGTACGGGTTATCTTTCGAAAAAGGAATACGATGCGCTGCTTGACGATCTTTCCGAGGGCGGAACGTTCGAACTTGCAAGGAGCCTCGATGTTCCCGAGGAAAAGGTTCCTCTCATCAGGATAAGCGGAATTCTTGTAAAGAGCCTCAGCAACATTCTCCGCTGCGAGAAGATCTATGCTCCGGGTGTCACTCTTTCCGACGGTATTGCATATGAATTTGCGGAAGAGAATAAGATCATAAAGCCCGGACATGATTTTGAAAAGGACATAACCGCCTGCGCTCTCAACATAAGCCACCGTTACAACGGATCGCGCTCGAGGGCGGAGACGATGAGACAGATATGCGGAACCGTATTTGATGCGATGAAGAAGGTCAGCGGACTTACGGACAGGGACAGGCTGTACCTGGATATCGCCGCAATACTTCACGACTGCGGCAAGTACATCGCAATGACGGATATAGGCGAAAGATCTTACGAGATCATCATGGCAACAGAGATCATAGGGCTTTCGCATAACGAAAGAGAGATAGTCGCAAACATCGTGCGTTTCAACCATTCCGAATTCATCTATACGGGAAACGAAGGAACGGATAACGGAACGCTCGGAAAGGAAGGATACATCAAGGTGGCCAAGCTCACCGCGATGCTCAGGCTTGCGAACAGTCTCGACAGAAGCCATAAGCAGAAGCTGAAGGAAGTAAAGGCATCGCTTTCAGACGGAGAACTGAAGCTCCATGTCAGCATACCCCAGACATTCCTTCTCGAGGAAGCATTCTTCCCGGAGGCATCGGACTTTTTCGAAGAGATCTATTCCATAAGACCCGTAATAGTCAGAAACAGATCTTAAAACGGAGGCCGTATGGCAGCGAAGAAGATAAAGGATTTCAGGGATCCCAAATACTATACGAACAGGGAACTGAGCTGGATAGAGTTTGACAGACGTATTCTGTCCGAAGCAAGGGACAGACAGACTCCGCTTTTCGAAAGGCTCAAATTCCTTGCGATCGTTTCATCGAATCTCGATGAATTTGTCATGGTGCGCGTAGGTTCTCTTTTTGACATGAAGCAGGCGGGATACGATAAGCCCGACATTGCCGGCATGACTCCCGATGAGCAGCTCCGTGCGATAAGCGAAAATGTCCACGCTCTTAGCTATGACCAGTACAAGGCTCTCAGAACGGAAATTCTTCCCGAGCTTGAAAAGTGCGGACTTGAATTTGTAAAAAGTCATGAGGCAATGACACCTGCGGAATGCAGATTTGCGGATGAGTATTTCAGAAATCTCGTATATCCGGTTCTTACACCGATGGCCGTCGATTCATCGAGGCCGTTTCCCCTTATCCTGAACAAGTCCCTTAACATCGGAGCGATGGTAAGGAAAAAGGGAGGAAGCGGAGAACTGGAATTTGCGACAGTACAGGTTCCTTCGGTCCTTCCGAGGGTGATCCTGCTTCCCGAGAACCATAATATGCACAGGTTCATTTTTCTCGAGGAGATAATAGAGCGCAATATGAAGGCGCTGTTCCTCAATTACGACATCGTATGCTCGCACCCATACAGGATCACGAGAAACGGTGACATGAACATCGATGAGGACGATGCCGAGGATCTGCTCAAAGAGATAGAAAAGTCCGTAAAGGCGAGAAAGCGCGGACAGGTGCTCAGGCTCGAGATAGAGCACAAGGCCGATAAAAGACTGGTATCATTCCTCAAAAAGGAATTATCGATAACCGAATCGGAGATCTATAACACCGACGGACCGCTTGACCTTACCGCACTGTTCAAGGTCAGCTCTCTTCCGGGATTTGACGATCTTAAGAATCCGGCATTTACTCCGGCACCCGTTCCGGAGCTTCCCGCAGGATGCGATATATTCGGGCAGATAAGGAAGGGAGACATACTTCTTTTCCATCCGTACCAGACCTTCGAGCCCGTTGTCGATTTTGTAAGGAACGCGGCTTCCGATCCGGACGTGCTTGCGATAAAGCAGACTCTCTACAGGGTCAGCGGTAATTCACCGATCATCGCCGCACTTGCAACCGCTGCGGAAAACGGAAAGCAGGTCACCGTACTTGTCGAGCTCAAGGCACGCTTTGACGAAGAGCACAATATCGTATGGGCAAGGATGCTTGAAAAAGCGGGATGCCATGTCATATACGGTCTTGTCGGACTTAAGACCCATTCCAAGATCACGCTCGTCGTCAGACGTGAGAATGAGGGCATACGCAGGTATGTACACCTCGGAACGGGTAATTACAATGATGCCACCGCACGCATCTACACGGACGTCGGACTCCTTACATGCCGTGAGGAGAT
The DNA here is from genome assembly GCA_017964745.1 of Lachnospiraceae bacterium. Taxonomy (GTDB): domain Bacteria; phylum Bacillota; class Clostridia; order Lachnospirales; family Lachnospiraceae; genus AC2028. The sequence goes on along the minus strand of JAGCRJ010000111.1, from coordinate 9,209 downwards.
AGGCGAGGATGCGACCGCGGTATTCAATATGCTCAGCGGATATTCCGAGCCCAAGGCATGGAACAGTCTTGTCGTAGCTCCTTTGTGGCTCAAGGACAGATTCCTGTATCTGATAGGCCGGGAGGAAGAGCTTGCACGTGAAGGAAAAGAAGGACGTATCATCGCCAAGATGAATTCGCTCTCGGATCCGGACATCATCGAAGCACTTTACAAAGCTTCGGCAGCAGGCGTACACATCGACCTTATCGTAAGAGGAATATGCTGTCTTAAGACAGGCATCAAGGGCGTAAGTGAGAACATAAAGGTAAGATCCATCACCGGTAACTTCCTCGAGCATGCAAGGATATTCTGGTTCAAGAATGATGAGAATTCCGAAGTGTACTGCGGAAGCGCTGACTGGATGCCGAGAAACCTCGACAAGAGAGTTGAGATCGTATTCCCCGTGACCGATGAAGCACTCAAGGCACGCTTAAAGCACATCCTCGATACCGAACTCGAGGACAACAGAAGAGCCAACATCCTTCAGCCTCTCGGATGCAGCTACGTAAAAGAGGGAATGCACAAGAAGAAGGCTGTCGATTCGCAGCTCATAGCGATAAGCGAGGCTGTTGAAGCCGCGAAGAAGGCCGCACCGAAGAAGAGTACCGAGAGCAGGGTCTTTACACCCAAATCAAAACCTGCAAGGTGAACGTGAACGAGAAATGATATGAGAATTGTACTTGCATCCGCATCTCCGAGAAGAAGGGAGATACTGAATCAGATAGGAATCAAATATGATGTGTGCGTAAGCGACTGCGATGAACACTGCATCGAAAAGGATCCGAAGAAGCTTGTCCGGATCCTGTCGGAAAGAAAAGCCATGGCGGTCCTTAAGGCACTCGAAAGCGGAAAGTCCGGACTTGATGTAAATCCTGAGACGGAAACCTTCTGCGTAATAGGATGCGATACGATCGTGTATCAGGAAAAGCTTAACGGCATCCTCGGAAAGCCCCATACCGAAGGCGAAGCATTCGAGATGCTCTCCGCACTTGCGGGAGGCGTGCACGAAGTCTATTCGGGAGTGACGATCCTTGTGAGCGGACTTAAGACTCCGGTAAAAAGGAGCTTCTGGGAACGCACCGCGGTGCACTTTTCCGAGATGACGGACGAAGAGATCATGGAATATATAAGGACCGGTGATCCCATGGATAAAGCCGGCGCATACGGCATACAGGGATTCTGTGCGAGATATATAGAGGGCATCGAGGGCGATTACCTGAATGTCGTCGGACTTCCCGCATCCCACCTGTACAAAGAACTGAAATCACTGGGCGTAGTCTGATGGAAATATATTTTGCACCGATGGAGGGAATGACCTCCCCGCTTTTAAGAAGAACCCATGCGGCTGCATTCGGAGGATGTGATAAATACTATTCACCCTTTATCTCGACCAACGAAGCGATCAGCATGAACAATAAAGAGCTCGAAGATGTGGATCATGATCAGAACACGGGACTTAACCTGATCCCGCAGATCATTTCCAATTCAGCATATCAGAGCGCGCAGTACATAAAGCTTTTGTCCGAAAAGTACGGATACGAAGAGGTGAACATCAATCTCGGATGTCCCTCGGGAACTGTGGTGGCAAAGGGCAAGGGCTCGGGAATGCTCAGGGATCCGGATGCGATGGATGCCTATCTCGGAGAACTGAAGGAAGAGCTTGATAAGCTTTCGGATGAAGGCGTAAAGATTCCCAGGGTCAGCATCAAGACAAGGATCGGCTTTTACGATCCGGGTGAGCATATCAGGATCACACAGATCTTAAAGGCTCATCCCGCATATCAGGTTACGGTTCATCCCAGAACAAGAAAGCAGATGTACGGCGGAGAGGTAAATCTTGATGCATTTGCTTATATGTATGATGAGCTGAAAAGCGAAGGCATGGGCATCGTATATAACGGAGACATTAAAAGGCCCGAAGACTGTGAAAGAATAACGGAAAGGTTTCCTGATCTCGATGCCGTGATGATAGGAAGGGGACTTCTTGCGGATCCTTCACTTGCACGGAGGATAAAGGGCGGGGAGAAAGCATCCGCGCAGGAATATTCCGACTATATGGAGAAGATCCTTGACGGCTATATCGTCAAGATCGGAGTTGAGAATTTCATTCTCGCAAAGATGAAGGACCTCTGTAATTTCTCCAAGTCTTTCTTTTCCGGGAACGATAAGGGATTTAAGGAGATGTGCAAAGCGGATTCGGTCGAGACATTCCGCGTGTGCATGAAACAGTACATTAAAAATTCCGTGATGAACTACTGACGGAAAAATATATCGGACAGATTAGTGAACGGAGGGAACGCCCCTCTGCTTACGGAAAGGTGAGGATATGTTTGACGATAAAGTACTCGAAGTGTTCTTAAGGGACCAGAAGCAGCTTTTCGACGAGCCCGTTGCGTCGACCAAAGAGGAAGCCAAGGAGTTCCTTGAAGAACTGATGGCGGTCGTATGTGAGAATGCCGATGAGGTAAAAGAGTATTTTGAGGAAGAGGGCGTGGACTTAAGCTCGCCCGAAGCCGGAGATATATTAAGTGCAGATGAGGTTTTCGCCATAGGCGACGGAAGATACCTCATCGTGGAAGGATGAGTTTTGGACAGACAGATCAGATGGGACAGACTGGATAATACGGGATATCTTTTCCCTTCGATAGCGGGGGAGAACATGACCAGCACATACAGGATATCCATCACGCTTTCGGAGGAGATCGATAAGGATACTCTCCAGGAAGCGCTGGATATTCTTTTGCCCAGAATAGACCTTTTCAACGTAAGACTCAGAAAGGGTTTCTTCTGGTACTACTTTGAGGAGAACGGAAAGCCCGCTCCCAGGGTAACTGAAGAAGAGCTTCCCTGCAGGTTCATAAGAGCCAACAGGAATCATTCATACCTTTTCAGGGTCACCTATTTCGGTTGCAGGATCAACCTCGAGGTATTCCATGCCCTTACCGACGGCATGGGCGGAATCAATTTCATCAGGGAGCTCGCATATCAGTACCTGAGGCTTGCACATCCGGATGAGTTTTCTTCGGATGCGCTTTCATCGGATACATCCCTTAACAGGGAGGACAGCTTCGTAAGGAACTACAAGAAAGCAAAACCCAAGGGATTTGTGGCAAAGAAAGCATTTCAGATAAAGGGTAAGCATCTTCCCGACGGAAGGCTCGGACTCATGCACCTTACCATGTCCGTACAGGACCTTAAGAAAGTAACGCATGAAAAGGGAGTATCGATCAATGAATACATGGTCGCACTCACCGCTTATGCGATCTATAAGAACGGCTTCAGGGGAAGGTCAAAGGGAAGACCCATAAGGGTTGCCGTGCCCGTTAACCTCCGCCCGTATTTCGACTCATATACGACCAAGAATTTCTTTGTCGTTGTATCAGCGGAAATATCGGACAAGGAAGAAGAGTATTCCTTTGACGCTATACTGGATATCTGCAGGACAACCCTCAGGGAGCAGATCAACAAGGAGCACCTGGAGGATCTGTTCAGCTACTCGGTATCGAACCAGATGAATCCTTTCTTAAAGCCCATTCCTCTCGGCATCAAGAACCTGGCGATCAGGTTTGTATATACGAAGTCGGCCACCGCCAACACAACGACCGTGACCAATATCGGAAATATCAAGATCAATGACGAATATCGCAAATATGTAAAGGGCTTCTATGCCAATATCGCAATGAGCATAGGCCAGGATATAAAGGGGACGGTTCTTTCCTACGGGGATGATTTTGTATATACCTTCTCCACCATCCTGGAGGATACCTCGATCGAGAGAACACTTGTAAAACAGCTCACATCTGACGGAGTAAAGGTCAGTGTGACTACGAACGGAGTTTTTTATGGCTGAATGTAAGAAATGCGGAGTGCACATCACGGACGATACGGACAGATGTCCTTTCTGCAGATGCGTGCTTGAGGATGACGGAATAAAGGGAGTAAATGTCTATCCCGACGTTGAAAACAAGGTCAAGGTCTGGAGACATATCAGAAGGATAGTTTTATTCCTTTCGATCTGTGCAATGGGCGGAATGTTCATCGCGCTGTATATGGGAGCGGATATCTTCAACTGGACGGTTGTCGTCGGACTGATACTTCTGTATGTAAACCTTGCGATCTATATGACGATCACGGAGAGAATAGGGTATATGTTCAAGACCCTGTTCCTTACACTGACGATAGTACTCATACTTATAGGCATCGATTATTTTACCGGAAACAACAGATGGTCATATGACTATATTCTTCCTACGGCTCTTATGTTCCTCGACTTCAGCTGTGTGCTTCTGATGCTCATCAACAGAAGGAACTGGCAAAGTTATATAAGCCTTCAGCTTTTCAATATATTCTGGAGCGTAGTGCTGATGATCCTTCTTCAGCTTGATATCATAAGGCAGCCGGTCATGGTTATTATTCCCGTGGCGGCTTCGTTTATTATCTTTATCGGTACGGTCATCTTCGGGGGAAGAAGAGCTACGGATGAGCTTAAGAGGAGATTCTTTATCTGATGGCATTAAAAGGATGGATAAAAAAATACGAGCATCAGTATCACGAGGTTCCTGCCTCGGATGATCTTAATGCGCCCGAGGATATAAATGATGATGTTTTTTCTACAGATGACGAACGTGAGATGGGCGATGATGAGGCAGCAGGCGTATCAAACGGCGGCAGGGTCCTTTCGAGGATGATCTCATACATCTCTAACGAATCCCTCATCGGCAAGAGCCTTAAGACCGGAGAACTGAGAAAGAAGATGACGGAGCCCGAGTGGAATGTGCCCGAGCCCTTCAATCTTACTTCCTTTGACCTGGGGAATTTCACGATGAAGATGCTCTCGTCAAAGGAAAACCCGGATCTCGAACATGTTGTCCTTCAACTTCACGGCGGGGGATATATGGGCGCCATAAGGAATGCGTATTACGTATTTGCGGGACTTTATAATGAACTCAGCCACGGCATGAACGTATGCTGTCCCGATTACAGGGTCGCTCCCGAAAATCCCTATCCCGCAGCTTTGGAGGATGCATACGCAACCTATAAGTGGCTTATGACAAAAGCGGGATATAAGCCTGAAAACATCATCCTTGCCGGTGACAGTGCGGGCGGCGGACTCTGCATGGCACTTACCATGTATCTGAGAGACCACGGCGAACCTCTCCCCGGAGGGATAATCGCTATGAGCCCATGGACGGATCTGACCGCATCGGGTGAATCATACGAAACGAATTATGATAAGGACCCTCTTTACGGAGGAACGAAGGAGAGCCTGATATACATCAATTCATATCCGGGTGACCATGATAAGAAGGATCCGTACATATCTCCCGCATTCGGAAGCTTTAAGGACTTTCCTCCGATGCTCATACAGGTCGGATCCAACGAGATGCTTCTGTCAGATTCCGAAACGGTTGCCGCCAAGGCAAGGGAAGAGGGAGTAAGACTCAGATTTACGGTGTATGAAGGTATGTTCCATGTTTTTCAGATGGCATATACCGCGATCCCCGAATCAAAGAGAGCGTGGATGGAAGCGGGCAGATTCTTTGATGTTCTGTACCGTGAGCACGAGCAGGAACCTGTTTACTGATGATTCTGAAAGGAGCAAGGGGTGAAAAAACTTATCGGAAGAATAGTAAGTCTGATCACGGTTTTTGTATTATGCTTTTCGGTTCAGGGATGCTCCGGTGCCGGAACCATCAATCCGGAAATGACCGTGACGATCGACGGAGTTGATTTTGCGCTTGACTGCAAGGTTTCCGATATTCTTGATGCCGGCTTCAGGGTTGTCAGATATGACAGCGGAATGAAGGATGATCTTCCGAGCGTCGGTGCAAGGGAATTGATCTCCAAGTTTTATTCCATTGTCAGACAGGACGGAACTGAGACGAATATCTCCATCAATATATATAACAAATCCTATAACGAGGCTGAAGCAGCAGACTGTTACGTATACGAAGTCGTATATGATGCAAGTATATTCCCGGAAGATACTCCTCATGCGGATGTAACGTTTAACGGAATAAACATGCATTATGCCGACATGGCTTCGGTCGTTTCCGAACTTGAAGAACAGGGCTTTAAGTTCAAGGAAGAAGACAAGACTGAATTCTTCAGGGAAAACGACCCTTATGCTGACAGGCTTCTTTCTGCGAAAGGGCTTATGGGGTGTAATCTTAGGATTGATTGCGATTACGATTACGAAACCGGTGCCAAGCCCATAACAGGTTTTGATCTTACACTCAAGCTTGATTACGAGATCGAGTGAAATGTTGTAAATACAGGCATTTTCGGCTATAATCCATATAGGTATCCGTAGTTTATAAACGCACTCTGAAGGGAGTAACGCTATGAGATGCAAAAGAACACCGCTCGAAGCTGAAGTTCAGAAATATGAGCTGGGAAAGGGACTTGAGGACGGCTTCGAACTCCTCAGTGATGTCATTACCAAGCAATGGTTCGTGACGGCCAAGCTCATACAGACTACCCGTGAAGACGGTTCGATAGTCTGCCCCTACATTTCCCACAGAAGGGGAAAGACCTTCATAGGTGAGGGAGATTACATCATCCTTGATGATGACGGCACCAAGCATGTCTGCGGCGGTGACAAGATCTTCCAGCGTTATGAGGAAGTAAAGTAAGTTGAATAATAAGCTTCACTCTTTCACCAAGGCTATATATTTTCTTTTTGTTCTGTTTGTACTCCTTGTTTGTACAAACTCTGTATTTCTGCTTGCCTCGGGAGCATCCGACACTATTGTGATGCTCCTGTTTATTTTTGTTCTTTTCTTCCTGTGGATATGGCCCATGCCCTACGGACGGGATATCAGGGACGGCAGGATGAGACAGCTCTGGTACGGCACCATGCAGCTGCACATGTTCCTGGAGGCACTTGTCATTACCATATCCTATTCCGTAACCGAGCTTCTCCTGCTTCACAGAGTTGACGACGGTGTCAGCTACAACATCGCCGGAGGACTGATCATTGCATCCTGGCAAAGGATACTTTCCCACATCATAATCGCTACCGTTTTCCTTTCCATAACATTCTGGATCGGGATCATACGTATCTATATCTGCAGCGTACAGCTCGGCATCAGGTACAGGGTGCTCGGGATCCTCTGCGGATGGATATTCCCGCTGAACATAATCGTGCTTGCGTTCATGATCTATAAGACAAAGCAGGAAGTTGATTTCGAAAACGGCAAGGCACTTCTCAATGAACAGAGAAAGGCAGAGCAGATCTGCGCAACGAAATATCCCGTGCTCCTTCTGCACGGTGTCTTTTTCAGGGATTCCAAATTCTTCGATTACTGGGGAAGGGTTCCCAGGGAGCTGATCATCAACGGATGCAGGGTCTTCTACGGTGAGCAGCAGTCCGCGGCAACCGTTGAATCATGCGGCCTCGAGGTTGCACGCAAGATAGAAGAGATCATTAAGACAACGGGCTGTGACAAGGTCAACATCATCGCTCATTCCAAAGGCGGTCTCGATGCAAGAAGCGCCATGTCCGATCCCGAGATCGCAAAGCATGTGGCTTCGCTTACCACGATCAATACTCCTCACAGGGGATGCGAATTTGCCGAGTATCTTCTCACAAGATCTCCGGAAAACTTACGCAACACCGTCGCAACCGCATACAACAGGACTCTTACAAGAATGGGAGATTATGCTCCGGACTTTCTGGCCGCCTGCCAAAACCTCACGAGGTCTTTCTGTGCGGAGTTCAATGAAAGGGTCAAGGATCCCGAAGGCGTTTATATCCAGAGCTTCGGTTCGATCCTGAACAGACACAGCGGGGGACAGTTCCCTCTCAACCTGACTCACGGCTTTGTCGGATTGTTTGACGGACGCAATGACGGACTTGTAGGTGAGCAGTCATTTCCATGGGGTTCGGATTTCCACCTGATCACAACTACCGGCAAGAGAGGAATATCCCACGGTGATGTGATCGATCTTAACAGAGAAAACATTCCCGGATATGACGTAAGGGAATTCTATGTAAATCTTGTGGCCGATCTTAAGAAAAAAGGATTCTGATCATGAGTTCTCATTCTTTTCACATATCTTTAAAAGGCGGCATCGACCTCGTTAAAACGGAAAGGTCGGGCCAGTGCTTCAGATGGATCGAAAGCAAAGGCTCCTATCTGATACCCGCGGGCGGTATGCTCGCAAGGGTTTCCGAAGCCGGAGACGGTATTGATGTTTTCCTTTTATCCTCCGTCGGAAAAAGAAAAACCGCAGACATCGAAGCATTCTGGAAGAAGTACTTTGATGCAGATCTTGATTATGAATCGATCAGAATGATGCCCGATAAAAAGGACCGATTCTTAAAGGGTGCGGCCGCTTCGGGAGAGGGCATCAGGATCATATATCAGGAGCCCTTCGAAACGCTCATCACATTTATCATCTCACAGAGAAAGAGCATACCTGCGATCAAGACGAGCGTGGAGAGGATATGCGCTTCGGTAGGAAGGAAGATTCCGGGAACCGATGTGTTCGATTTTCCTTCGCCGAAGGAACTGAGCCTGCTCGGTGCGGATGAACTTACTGCTTGCGGACTCGGCTACAGGGCACCTTACATACACGCGGCTTCGGAAAGTGTTTATCACGGAGATACCGATTTTGATAAGATGAAAGGCCTTTCGGATGATGGGCTGCTTGCGGAGCTGATGGCTCTTAACGGAGTGGGAGTGAAGGTTGCGAACTGTACCGCACTTTTCGGATTCCACAGGCTGGACCTGTTCCCGATTGATGTATGGATACAGAGGGCGCTCGATACCTATTATGACGGCACATTTCCCCTGGAAAAATACCATCCTTACAACGGCATAATGCAGCAGTATATCTTTGCTTTCAGAGGACAACTGTAAAATGATCCGCCCCTGCTTTATGCAGGGGCTTTTTTTGTGCCCATTTTTTATTCAATTTGCATAAAAATGTGCCCGAAAATCTACGTTAATTATTGCACTTGTTCTGATATAATGTTGGAAGTGGGGCGATTTCAAGACAAACGGCCTCACAAATAAAAAGGCAGCAGAAAGGATATCCAAATGAGCAAACAAAAGAAAAGAAATGTCATTGTCGGACAGTCCGGCGGACCTACCGCCGCAATCAATTCCTCTCTTGCAGGTGTATTCCGTACAGCTAAGGACAGAGGATACGCTAAAGTATAC
>JAGCRJ010000110.1 GCA_017964745.1 Lachnospiraceae bacterium | reverse complement strand
TGATGTGATCTTTCATATTCTGCATTTTTCTGATTCCTCTTTCCGCATTCAGTTTGCTGGCCACGAGGGCGGATGAGATGTAACCCGTGATGGTGGAAAGTCCGAGGACTCCCAGTGAGAGGACTATGAGTCCGAGAATCCTTCCTCCCGGAGTTCCGGTAAATTCATAGTCGTTACCGGCGAGAGCGAGCATGTTGTAGATCAGAACATCCAGGAAGGTCAGGCCCTCTTCCCTGGCTCCTCCGAACACATAACATGCATAACAGACCAAAAGAACCAGTATCAGGATCAGTATTACCTTCGCAATTCGCGAATCCCGGATCCGTTCTAACAGGCTCTTTTTTACTCTTGTTTCGGGTGTGCGTTTTTCGTCTGCTTTATAGCTGCCCATACATAGATTATTTTACTGTATTTCCCATATTTTATCCATATTTTTGTCTCTTTGAGCCTATTTGGAGGAGCGGCCACCAAAAATGCCCTGAAATATGATAAAATCTAACATAATAACTGTTTGCGGGGGAAAGAATGTACAGGGCATATCTTGTCGATGACGATCGTTTCATATTGGAAGAACTGACGGAGATCATTCCCTGGATGGAGAATGGTTTTGAGGTCATAGGAAGCAATACCGATCCGAAAAAAGCGATGGGGGAGATCCTCGAACTGGAAGCGGATGCGGTATTCTGCGACATGAAAATGCCCACGATGAGCGGAAACGAGATGATGGCAAAGCTCAAAGAGAGCGGATGCAAAGCAGAGTTTGTTATGATCTCCGCATATGACGATTTTGAGAATGTGCGTACATTTTACCGACAGAGCGGTTTTGATTACATTCTTAAGCCCGTCGATATCGACGATGTCCGCATCGTCCTCGAAAAACTCAACTCAATATTGTCTGCGAACAGGCCTTCCGAAAGCGGAAATGTCACCGATAATCCCGGATTCAACAGTCTGGTTCAATATGTCGATGAGAATTTCAGGGAGAAGATAACCCTGTCCCTTCTTGCCGAGAAATTCGGATTCAGCAGAAATTATATCTGTGCTCTTTTCCAGAAATATTACAACCAATCCCTGAGCATGTACCTTACCGAAAAAAGAATGAAGTATGCCGGAGAGCTTATTGAAGACAGGTCTCTTCTGATAAAGCAGATCGGTGTCATGTGCGGCTACACCGACTATTATCATTTTTTCAAAGTATTCAAGAATTATTACGGAGTTTCTCCGAAGGAGATGAGGAATCCCGGTGAACAGGAAGATCTGTAAGCTTCTGACAATCGTTCTTACAATTTCGCTTCTGTATGTACCGGGCTGCGGTTTCGGATCGCAGCCCGAGATCTTGCATGTCGCAATTCCTTATTCCGACAATATACCCGATATAGATACAAATTATTACATAAACTATCTTGAGGAAAAGACGGGAATTGATATAGTCGTTTCATTCGTTAAGATAGAAAGCTGCGATGAATACCTTAAAATGCTTTTTGATTCCGGGGCTGAGATCGATATAGTGCTGTTCGGAGGAAGCTTTGTCCCGGGCGACGGAGTGCTTGAAGAGTATGCATCGCGCGGGGATATTTACCTTCCGGACGGAGAGTATAAGTATGTGTCCGAAGGCTGGGATACTCCGGCCGGCGCGGGAACGGTACTCTGGATAAACAAAGAATGGCTTGTCAACCTGGGAATGCCGATACCGAAAACCTCAGATGAATTGGAAGATGTGCTTGAAGCGTTTAAAACCGGAGATCCCAACGGAAACGGTATTCACGATGAGATACCGCTTGCGGGTTCGGCCGGTGAATATGACCTGAATCCTGTTGAATTCCTCATGGGTTCCTTTGCCATCAACGATCCGTATCATTCCAGAATGACCGCAGACGGGAAGCGCATATGGGCGGATCCGGCGTACCGTGACGGAATTGAGTACTGCAGGGGACTGTATGAAAAGGGGCTAATGGATAAAGGGGTTTTCGACTGCTCTTACGGACAGCTCTGCGAAATGGTGAACAGTCCGGTGCCTATCGTCGGTGCATTCACATCTTCTTCGATCGGAGATGTTATCTACCGCGGTAATCCGGAAGTTATGGCAAGGTATGTGCATGTTCCTCCTCTTACGGGTCCGGCCGGAGAAGCCTATGCAATGATCCCCGAAAATAAACATAAGATCGGAGCGATAATCTTATCCCGAAGCGAAAAGAAGGAAGAAGCACAGCTTCTGCTCGATACCATGATGAGCGAGGAAGCATCGCTCATCGCAAGATTCGGAGAGCCCGGCGTCGACTGGGATTATTCGGACGGAAAGGACATAAGCATTTACATGACTCCGTCCACAATCATCACCAAGAATTATATCCGCGATGTTGTACAGAATAAGAATCTGAACGGTGTGGGTCCCATGGCGGTTCCCGAAAAATACATCTACGGCGTTACGTGGAACGGATTGAATTCCGATGCGGAGTATGTTGATGCGAGAGCCCAGATGGCCTATATGGACTTTTTTGTTGATCCGGGCGGGGAGCTTCCCGTGGGAAACGCGGAGCTTTCGGAATACCTTGACCGGCATATGATCGCATTTGTAACGGGAGAAGAAGATGTCCGGAGTGACAGCATCTGGAGGGAATATGTTTCGGGAGCGGAGGAGATCTTACATTGAAAAAACGGCTCGTTAAAACAATATCCGCAGTGCTGGCTGGAGTGATGGCTTGTACCGTGGCGGCATGCGGAAAGCCTGCGGAAGAAGATGCCTGGCTTGAAAAAGCCTGCCCGGATAAAGATGAGACCGCAGAGGAGCTTTACGAAAAAGCATTACAGGAAAACATTCTTGTGGTGTATACGGTTTCCACCAGGGCGACCAAGACCAAGGAAGCTTTTGAGGCAGCTTATCCGGGACTGTGTGTTGAGATAAGGGATCTGAGAAGTCCGGATCTTGTGGAAGAGGTGGAAAAGAATTACTACAGTGGAAATTCCGACTGTGATGTCATAATCTGCAATGACAACAGCGGAGAGTTCAAGTCGAGAATAGTTGATACGGGAATTGCCGTGCCCTATCTGCCTTCGGATATAGCCGGCAAAATGAAGGATCCCGAAAGCAATGTCATGGGTTCGTTCACATACGAAGCGGAGATGCTCTTTTACAATTCAGCAAAGTATGATGAATGCCCGATCGAAAATATATGGGAGCTTGTAAATGAAGAGTATAAGGACAGGATCTATATGCCTAATCCCCTTCATTCTTTTTCGACATATGCATTCTGCGGAGGACTTATGTGCGTGGAAGATGAGCTTGCCGGGGCATATAAGGAGCTTTACGGCAGCGAACCCGATACGGACGGTATGAGTGTGACGGATTATTTCTGGAAGAGAGTATCGGAAAACATAGTGTTTACCAACAGCTCCGACGAGGTGCTTGAAGCGCTCGGATCGGGAAGCGCGGATTTCGGGTTCATGGTCTCGAGCAAGCAGAGATTCGCAGGTCTCGGATATGACATGGCTCCCGTGTACAGGCTGGAACCCTTCAGCGGATGCAGGACATCTTATTCCGCGATGATCGCAAGAAATTCCGACAATATCAATTCCGCCAAGCTCTTCATCAGGTTTCTCTACGGGGAGAGTGACGGAAAAGGAGAAGGATACAAGCCTTTTTCCACAGATGGAACATGGTCCGTAAGAACCGATATTCCCGACGGAAACGATGTTCCTCTTGATGAGATAGACCTCTTTGTTCCGGATCAGGATGTTCTGACGGAAAACAGGGAGTATCTGGAAAAATTTTGGACAGGCATACTGGAAACTAAAGCGTGAAGAAATATTCCGGAAAAAAGAATACGATCGGAGTGATGATATTCGGAGCGGTGATCGTGTTGCTCTGGATAGTATTCTATCTGCTCACTGTCAGGATCATCAGGCAGAATATGGAACGCCATGCGATGAGCGCCATAGGCACCATTATGAACGATGTCGGAAACGAGCTTGTCATGATGGAAGAATGTTCGTCGATCCTTGCCATGGATGAGAGCGTGAAAAAGCTTGCGGCTTCGGACTACGGAGAAGATTTCTATGATATGGGACGTGCCACGCAGGACGTTCTTGCTCCGATTCTCAAAAGAGTTGTTAATGCTGACAACGTTATCGTATATGATCCGGACGGGAATTTTTACAGGCTTAAAGGGACTGCTCCCAATACGATCGCTGTCAGATCCTTCTATATCATCAGCGAAAGAAAAAGCGACAGAATGGTTTCGGTATCCTTAGGCTCGGAAAATTATGTCGGCCTGTACCGGGCCATAGAGGATGAAAATGAAATCACAGGGTATGTTCTTCTTTTGATCGACCAGCGAAAGATCGAAAAACTGCTTTCGACATATAACGATCCGGACTATATAGGTGCGGCACTCTACTACGGTGACAGACTCATCTGTGCGGGCGGCGGGATCGGCAAAGAGGAAGTGGAAAGCAGACTCGCAGAAGCGATCTATGTAAGCGAAAGATTTATCGGCTTTACCGGATACAGGGTTGTTGTATACTGCGTCGATTCCGTTTCGAAGGATGTCTCACGGTTTTTCATCATCGCTCTTCCGGTCACTATCCTGATACTTCTGGCAGTCGGTTACATTTTTGTGAGGTTCATGAAACGCTTTGTGCAGACGGGCATTGACCTTGAACTGGAAAGAACCAATCTGTCACTTTTGAAAAAACAGATAAGCGCCCACTTTACCGTAAACACCCTGAATATTGTGAGGGCGCTTATAGGAAGGGGTGACAGGGAAACGGCCGCGAGGATATGCACCGAGCTTTCCGTCCTTTTAAGATATGCCAATGCCTCGGATGAGTACATTTCCCTTCTTGAAGAATTCTATGTGCTCAAGCAGTATACGGAGATAATGCAGGCGAGATATCCCGATAAGATAAATGTATGCTTCGGTGAAGATGATTCATTCAGCGATATACTCGTACCCAGGATGCTGATCCAGCCCATTGTCGAAAATGCGATCATGCACGGGCTTTCGGCAGAGGGCGGAAATCTTGAGATAGATGCCCGCATTGAAAAAGAAGACCTGTACATAACAGTTTCGGATGACGGAAAGGGCATGGATGCGGCAGAACTTGAAGAGGTCAGAAACGGAATGGAGAGCGGAGAAGCTGCGGATCACGGAAGTCTCGATCACATCGCACTTGCGAATGTGCGTAAAAGGATCAGGGTTCTTTTCGGCGATGAATACGGCATGGATATCGAGTCCGATGTAAATAAGGGAGCCTGTGTCACACTGCATCTGCCCCTGATACGTTCCGAAAAAGAAAAATGATTTTTGATTTTCCGCCTGATGTATTATCATCAGATATGAAGCATAAATATATTATCCGGAGAAACCATAAATGATCTTTGATTCGATCTGTCCTCTTATGAAAGAGGATGCACAAAAGCTCCCCAGGGACACAAATGTTAAGGTATATATGAGGCATTCCATCAGGTTTGACAATCCCGTTAACGGTGATTATTCGGATCTGCTTCTTACGCCCGAGGGCATTGAGATTGCAAACCGCATAGGCAGGAATCTCGATGTGCCTGTGGGAAGATTCTTTGCCAGCCCCGTAAAAAGATGTGTCCAGACCGCTACGGAAGTGGCAAGGGGAATGGGAATAGAAGAGCCGGAGATTGAAAAGGTGCAGGCCTTCGCACATATCGAAGGACTCGGTCCCGCAATGGACCGGGGGATCGGCTGGTACAAGTTCTACTACGGACTTCAGAACAATATCCCCGAATATACCGCGGGCTACACTCTGGATCAGGCGGCACTTCCGATACTGAATGCAATTTTCAATATCCCTTCATCCGACGGAAAGCTCGATATCATCTGTTCCCACGACGGACATGTGGTCATACTTGCAAGCGCATTGTTCGGCCTGAAGACCGGCCTCGAGGGAGAGAACTGGTGCGGATTTACCGAAGGATTATTCTTCCACGGAACGAGGGATGATTTCACCGCATACTGGAGAGGCGAAAAGAAGGAATTTAAAAACTGGAATATGGATTAAAGCAATGAAAAAGCCCCGGCGATAAGCCGGGGCTTTGTGTTAACCTTATCAGATCTTGTGATCGGATCCGAGAACGTTGAGGATCTTGTGAGCGACCATATCCTTAACAGCCTGACGAGCGGGCTTGAGATACTGGCGGGGATCGAAGTGATCGGGATGCTCAACGAAGTACTTACGGATGTTAGCGGTCATTGCAAGACGGATATCGGAGTCGATATTGATCTTACATACTGCAAGGGTAGCTGCCTTACGGAGCTGTTCCTCAGGGATACCTACCGCATCGGGCATATTTCCGCCGTACTCATTAACCATCTTAACGAATTCCTGGGGAACGGAAGATGATCCGTGAAGAACGATGGGGAATCCGGGAAGTCTCTTGATGCACTCCTCGAGAACG
>JAGCRJ010000109.1 GCA_017964745.1 Lachnospiraceae bacterium | reverse complement strand
CCGATTCCCAGGAAGGCGAGATGCTCATGTCGGTGCTCAGGAAAGCGGAAGTGTCCATGAGCGACAATGTTGCCGGTTACCGAAGGGGCTCTGAGGAGTACAGGGATTATATCGAGACCTGGGTACATGAAGTAAAGATCCCGATATCGGCATCGAAGATGATCATTGAAAATCACGGTGATGATGCGATCGCGGAAAGTGGCATCGCGGATGAACTCGACAGGATAGAAGGATATGTGGAGCAGGCACTTTTCTATGCGAGAAGCTCCAATGTCGAGAAGGACTTTTTCATAAAAGAGACAGATCTGTCCGAGATAGTAAAGGGAGTGATCTCAAAGAGGCGAAAGACTCTCATCCCCATGCATGCATCGATAGACATGGGAGATCTGCAGGGCGGAAAAGAGGTCCTCAGCGACGGAAAGTGGCTTTCGTTTATAATCAGCCAGATCGTGGATAACAGCATCAAGTATGCATCGCCTGACAGAAATCTTAAGCTTTCCTTTTATATGAGTGAGGAAAACGGTAAGGATGTTCTGAATATTTCCGACAACGGTGTCGGAATTAAGTCTTCAGAGATCTCCCGTGCTTTCGACAAGGGCTTTACCGGAAGCAACGGAAGGATTGGAAGGGCATCGACCGGGATAGGGCTTTATCTGTGCAAAAAGCTCTGCGTCCGTCTCGGACACGATATCGCCATGGAATCGGAAGAAGGCGAAGGCACAACCGTTAAGATCATGTTCTGAAAGGAATGAGCTTTCTGAGCCTGGATGTAAGAGCCAGCGCCAGTGCGATTTTGATCATATCGGGAATTATAAAAGGAAATACACACCATGAAAGAGCCGTCAGGATACCGACAGGCTCTTTTGTATTTGTATATACATAGATGAACCAGGCGGTGCCGAATGCATAGCATATAAGAAGTCCGCATACCATCGAGATCCCAAGGGTGATCCATTTTTTGCCGGGGAGCTTTTCGAAGAGCCACATGATGAGTGCGGTGAAGATAAATCCTATGATGTATCCGCCGGTCGTTCCGAGGAGCGCACCTATTCCGCCCTTGAAGCCGGCAAATACGGGAAGACCCACCGCACCCAGAAGGATGTAGATGAGTACGGATACTGTTCCTCTTTTTCCTCCGAGGAGTCCGCAGGTGAGGAATATCGCAAATGTCTGGAGTGTAAAGGGAACCGCCGCGGGAATCTGTATCTGTGAGCATACCGCTATGAGTGCGGCGCAGAGGCCGATATATATTGTGTCGTAAAGCTTATTTCTTTTCATGTCAGAGTCTGTCTCTTTCTTTTTTACTTTGCTGCAGGATCCGTGCAACGAATGAGATGTTAACATCCGAAAGGTTAATTGTCAACCATATCATTAACGAGGTTAACAATTAGCTTTCCTTGTATCTTTTTCAAGCGATTGATACTAGATGTAGTGAATTTTTTGAAAGCTTTCAAATTGTCATACAATTTTTGAGAAAACTATTCAATTTTTCAGATTTTAGTGCTATAGTACATATATGCAGTACTCGAAATCGCTGACAGGTTCTGAGAGAAAACGTATTCCGTAGAATCGTCGGATTATTTCGAAAAAGCACGGTTTTTTTCATTGAGGAGGTTTGCTGACATGGTAAAGAAGGAAATGATAGCCATGCTTTTGGCAGGCGGACAGGGATCCAGACTGGGAGTGCTTACATCCAAGGTAGCCAAGCCCGCTGTTTCCTTTGGGGGAAAATACAGGATCATAGATTTCCCGTTATCCAACTGTATCAACTCGGGTGTTGATACGGTCGGTGTTCTTACACAGTATCAGCCTCTCAGGCTCAATTCCCATATCGGGATAGGCATTCCCTGGGATCTCGACAGAAACATAGGCGGTGTCAGCGTGCTCCCTCCCTACGAAAGCGTACAGGGCAGTGAGTGGTATTCGGGTACCGCAAATGCAATCTACCAGAATATGGAATACATCGAGAATTACAATCCCGATTATGTCCTGATTCTTTCCGGCGACCACATCTACAAGATGGACTATGAGGTCATGCTCGACTTCCACAAGGCAAAGGGAGCCGACCTTACCATAGCCGTTATGCCCGTTCCCACAGAGGAAGCGAGCCGTTTCGGCATCATGATCACCGATGAGGACAGAAGGATCGTGGACTTTGAAGAGAAGCCCAAGAATCCCAGATCGAACCTCGCATCCATGGGAATATATATCTTCAACTGGAAGACCTTAAGAGAGGGTATGATCGCACTCAAGGACCAGCCCAATCTGGATTTCGGAAAGCACATCATTCCCTACTGCCGCGATAAAGGTGCGGGACTCTACGCTTACGAATTCAATTCATACTGGAAGGATGTGGGAACCCTTCATTCCTACTGGCAGGCCAATATGGAGCTCATCGATATAGTTCCCGAGTTCAATCTCTATGAAGAGTATTGGAAGATCTACACCAAGAGCGATATCCAGCCTCCCCAGTATTTCTCACCCGAGTCGGAAGTTTCGAAATGCATCATCGGTGTCGGCAGCGAGATCTACGGAAAGGTTTACAATTCCGTCATCGGCTGCGGCGTCAGGATCGGAAAGGGAACCGTTGTCAGGGATTCGATCATCATGAACGAATCCGTGATCGGAGATGACTGCGAGCTTACCAAGGCGATCGTTGCCGAGAAGGTCACGGTCGGAAATAACGTCATCATGGGAATCGGTGACGAAGTGCCCAATGACACGGCTCCTCAGATCTATACCGACGGACTTGTCACCATCGGTGAAAAGAGTGAGATACCGGACGGCGTCAGGATCGGTAAGAACTCCGTTGTCTACGGTGTAACGACTCCGATAGATTACCCCGATAATTGCCTTCCTTCAGGCAGGTCACTTATAACTGCGGAAGATTAAGGAGGAAAGTATGAGAGCGATCGGAATAATTTTAGCCGGCGGTAACAATCACAGAATGAATGAGCTTTCCCAGAGAAGGGCAGTATGCGCGATGCCCATTGCGGGAAGCTACAGGAGTATAGATTTTACCCTGAGTAATATGTCCAATTCCCATATCCAGAAGGTTGCGGTATTTACGCAGTACAATGCGGGAAGCCTCAACAGACATATGAATTCATCGAAGTGGTGGGACTTCGGACGTAAGCAGGGCGGACTCTTTGTCCTCACTCCCGCGATGACATCCGACAACAGCAGCTGGTACAGAGGCACCGCGGATGCCATCTACCAGAATCTCGGATTCCTCAAGGAGAGCCATGAACCCTATGTCATAATCGCTCCCGGCGACTGTGTCTACAAGATGGATTTCAACACCCTTCTTGAATTCCATGTCGACAAGAAAGCTGACATCACGGTCGTCTGCAAGGATATGCCCGAAGGCACCGATATGTCCCGTTTCGGAACGATCATGATGAACGAGGATATGAGAGTCGTGGGATTCGAGGAGAAACCCCTCCAGCCCAAGACACGCACCATCTCCTGCGGAAT
>JAGCRJ010000108.1 GCA_017964745.1 Lachnospiraceae bacterium | reverse complement strand
TCCGCCCTTCTTGCGGAAGTGGTCGTGGAGCGGTGTGCGGATGTTCTTCATCGGATTGACCTTGAACACCCTGATGAAGGTGACCTTGAAAAGTCCGAGGCCTCCGTCAAGGATGATGATCAGACAGAGGATCAGGAACATGAACGGAGCTCCGGACAAAAGGACGCTGATTGCAAGGAAGACTCCTATCGCTCTCGAACCCGCATCGCCCATAAGGAGCCTTGAGGGAGTCGAATTGTACCAAAGGTACGCAAGGAGCCCCATTATCATGAAAAGAATACCGGAGCCGACCTTTTCCAGGTTTCCCAGCATAAACGCAAGTGCAAAGATCGATACGCAGCTGGTGATCGAAAGCGTTCCGCAGAGTCCGTCTACGCCGTCGCAGCAGTTGGTCACGTTGATGCTTGCCCATACGAGCATAACGGCAAGGATCGTAAAGATGACCGGATTGAAATGAACCGTAGCCCCTGCAAGTGCGAAATGAACGTCCGAGCCGTTGTGATAAACATATACAAGGGCCGTCATGACGGACACCACAAGGTCGAGAATTCCTTTTTTCATCTCTCCCCAGGGACTTGCGGATGCATCATCCAGAAATCCCGTGAGCATGCAGAAGATGATGAGCAGGTAATAGAGAAGCTTTTCAAAGCTGATCGGCGTGAAGAACAGCGATATCACGGTAAAGACCAGGATAAAGACAATTCCTGCGCCCCTGGGCTTTCCGATCGACTTCGTTCCGTCGACGGCAAATTCCCTTCCGCCGTCCGTAGGGAGCTTACCCTCAAAGAGCTTAAGAGCTATGAAGGTAAGCATAAATGAAAGCAGTGCCCCGATGAGCATTACCGTATTTCCCGTATCCGCATCCGTAATGAATTGATATAGCATTTCCCTCACCTCGGAAAAATAAAAATCCTCTGCATTTTCAGCTTGCAGAGGATGAAAAAAATGGGACCAACAGGGTTCGAACCTGTGACCTCCCGCACGTCAAGCGGACGCTCATCCCAGCTGAGCTATGATCCCATCTGACCGGGAATAAAATTCCTATTAAGGAGCTCTTTCCAGCCACTCGGATATTATACAAAAAATCGCCTTTATTTGCAAGGATTTTACCCCATAAATAAGGGCAGGCAAAAGCCTCTAAAAAAGCGGTGCCCCGCCTGATCGGAGCACCGCCGTGAAAAAAGAATTTGAACCGTTAACTATATCTCAATTGAGATCAGTCAAGCATGGTCTTGTCACCGTAGAGAGCTTCCCAAGCAGCAAGTCTCTCGTCGATGATAGCCTGTCCGCCTGCATTGAGATAATCAGCCATAAGCTCGTCCCACTTAGCGTCGAACTCTTCGGGTGAGCATACAACTACGGTATCATAGATGATATCTCTCTTTGCATTGAGAGCTTCGCCCATTCCCTCTTCAGCTGCGATAGCAGTGATCTTGGAATTCTTAGAGGGCTTCTTACCATTGTTGGCTACAGCATTTGCCTGAGCTACGTCTGCGGGATCGCAAGGAGGATAGTTGTTGGCAAGTGAAGCAACGGTAAGCTCGGGAGTTGACAGGCAAAGTCCGTTACAGGTAATGGTCATATCGATGTTCTGTCCGGAGTTCATGATAGCTTCGCCGGTAGCAGCCATGAATGTGTAAGCGCCATCGGGAAGTACTTCATGGTTAACTCCCTCTTCACCGATCTGGAGATACTCGATGTGTGAAGGATCGGAGATCCAGTCAAGGTAAAGGAGTGATGCAAGAGGCTCGTCGTTGGTTGAAGGGAAGAAGATCTTTCTGTCGCCGGCAGTTGAGTCGGTGTACTTGATGATCTCGCCGTTTGAAGCTTCGAAGCAGTCAACAGCAACGAACTTAGCTTCAGGTCCTACAAGTCTTGCAAGGTTAGCGTTGATGGAATCCTCGCCGTTTCTGAAGGGATAATCCCAGTTGTGCATGAATGCGCCTACATAACCGGCCTTCATCATGTCATCCTCGGTAGAATCGCCTGATGAGTAAAGAGCAAAGTCATTCCACATAAGGCCTTCGTTGTACCACTGGTTAAGGATTCTAAGGGCATCCTTGGTGCCGTTCTGGGTGAGCTTTCTGTCATCAAAGCCGTTAACATAGAGCTCCTTGTCGGTGATGTTAGGATCCATCATTGACTCGATGAGAAGTGCTGCTCTCCAGCCTACATCGTAGGAAACTGAGAAAGGAACCATCTTGGAAGCATCCTTGCCAAGAAGGGTGTCAGCGTTATCTCTGAAAGCACAGATTGCCTCGTAGAACTCCTGTCTGTTGGTAGGAGCATCAAGTCCGAGAGTATCAAGCCAGTCCTGACGCATGAAGCATACTATACGGTTGTTGTTGGCTCTCTTTCCTTCGATTGCCCAAAGGGTTCCGTCAGTAACGCTCTTGTCCCAATACATATTGGTGGTTCCGAGCCAGTTCCAGAGGTTAGGGATGTCGTTCTTGTAATCAACTACGAAGTTCTGAAGATCGAGAACGCCGCCCATTCCAGCATAGGTCTGGATGGTGGGATATGAATAGGTAACGCAG
>JAGCRJ010000107.1 GCA_017964745.1 Lachnospiraceae bacterium | reverse complement strand
TATAATCCGCCGTTATCTTCTGCGGATTGATTATGGTATCGAGGTTGAGTGCATCGATGACGGATCCGAAATTGAGTCGTCCTATCTTGGTGACGACCTTGGCTGATGAGTGCTTGCGCGCATACAGTGAAAGAAGGATGTTCTCCTCGTCGAGTCCGGTAAGTGCAGCAAAACCCTGGAATGTGGAAATATCCTCCTGATCGAGAAGATCCCTGTTGGTTCCGTCTCCGTGAAGTATCCTTGCTGCGGGAAGCTTGCTTGAAAGCTCTTCGCATCTCTTGTAATCCATCTCGACGATCGTCGTATCTATTCCGGATCTTAAGAGCCTCTCCGCAAGATAATATGACATGGTTCCGCCGCCGACGATCATGGCGTTCTTTACCCTGCCCTTGACCTCGCCGAGCTTTCTGAAGAATGCGAGCGCATCCTTTCTTGTTGCGGCAATGCTTACATTATCCTCTGCGGCAAAGGAGAAATTACCTTTGGGGATGATGATTTCATTTCCTCTTTTGATGGTACAGACGATGATGCCCTTCAGCATATCCTCACGCAGTGCCATAAGGGACTGTCCGCATACCGGCATTCCTTCGGTGACGTGGAAATGGAAGAGCTCTATCCTTCCGCCCGAGAAGGTGTCGATCTTGAATGCGGAAGGGAAAAGGAAAACCCTGGATATCTCCATTGCGGCGGCATCCTCGGGATTGATGACCATTGCGAGATTGAATTCTCTCTTAAGGAAATCGATCTCATGCGAATATATGGGATTTCTGACTCTTGCGATAGTCTTGCATTTTCCGGCTTTTCCGGCGATCAGGCAGGCCAGCAGGTTTTTCTCATCGGAATCGGTAACGGCGATGAAAAGATCGCAGTCCGAGATTCCCGCTTCCACAAGGGTCTGATAGCTTACGCCGTTTCCGACGACACCCATCGCATCGTAATGATTGGTCACGGCCGCAATGGCTTCGCTGTCCTCGTCAACAAGCGTGATATTGTGATCCTCACTTGAAAGCTGCTGGGTTATGACCATTCCTACCTTGCCACAACCGACTATGACTATGTTCATAAATCCTCCGGGATTGTTTTCGCCTTCCTCAGGTGCCATATATGCCACCCAATTTCAGACCATTCTACTACATCTTGTATAATACCCTATTTAAGGCGGGTTTTCAATTTACGCACGCCCTGTCATTTCCTTGCGTGATGGGGAGATTCGTCGTACTCCCTGATAAATTCCTTCGTATAATCGGCATCGGATCTGCAGGGAGCATAGACCGTACCGTACTTCTGCCTGGTCTCTTCACCCTTTCCGGTGATAAGGAGTACCGTAGGTCTTCTGACTTCAAGGATGGCCTTGTGTATGGCGGCACCCCTGTCCTCGATCTCTTCATAAGCGATACCGGCTTCCTTCGCGTACTTTGCGACCTCTTCGGATATCTCCTCCGCGGGATCGGGGCCCGGGTCCTCGGCACAGATATATATCTTGTCCGCATATTTAGCCGCAACCTGCGGAAGCTCATATCTTCTCTGATATGCCTTTCCTCCGGGGCAGCCGAAGATACCGACTATGTCGTAGCCGGGGAATTCCTTTTCGACGGATGAATAAAGTGCTTCGAAGCTGAGCTTGTTGTGAGCATAGTCAACGAACGCATTTACGAGTCCGTCCTTACTCTTGAACAGCTCCATTCTTCCGGGTGACTTTGCCTTTCGAAGTCCCTCCCTTATGCATTCGACGGGGATCCCGTATATGTCGGCAGCCGCGATGACGCCGAGAGCATTTTCGACATTGAAAAGTCCGGGCATCGTAAGCTCGAAGTCCTCGTCAAAAGAAGGAGAAAGCTTCTTAGTCACCTTAAAGAAGATGCTTTCGCCGTCCTTCCTGATATCGTGTGCGAAATAATCGGCTCCCTCATCCTTGCAGCTGAAGGTCACAAAGCTCTTTGCGGCCTTTGCTTCATCAAGAATCCTTTCTATGCAGTCGGAATCGAGATTGACCGCGGCAGTGTCGGTAAGAGCAAACATCTTCATCTTGGAGGAAAGATAATCCTCAAAATCAGCATGCTCGTTCGGACTTATATGATCCTCTGAAATGTTCATGAAAACCGAAACGGCGAATCTCATTCCGAGCACCCTGTCGTATTTGAGTGCCTGGCTGGACACCTCCATCTCGAGAAAATCGATATTGCTTGCGACCGCGTTGGCCATGTGCTTGTGGAGTTCGAGCGATTCGGCCGTTGTGATGTGGGATTCCTCCCTGATGACGCCGTCGTAATTGTCTATGGATGAAAGAACGGCGCTCTCTCCTTTTCCTTCGGAAGCCAGATACTCGTCGATTACCGACTTCATATAATATGTCGATGTCGATTTTCCCTTTGTTCCGCCGAACGCGGTGATCTTAAGTTTATTCTGGGGATAATCGTAAAAAAGGTCGCCCAGAACCGGCATCGCCTTCCTTATGTCGGATACGATGATAGCCGGAACGCACGCACCTTCTTCGTATTCCTTTTCGGACACGTATGCAATCGCACCGTCTTCTATCGCAGACTTAAGGTATTCGGGCTTAAATGCCGCTCCCTTGCATATAAAAAGAGTTCCCGCAACAACCTCTCTGGAATCGTAAGTTACAAGAGAGACAGTTTCGGAAAACTTTTCCTTTAAAAGGCACTTCTGCAGAAGTCCCGCATTATCGAGAGCCTTTTCATATTCGGATATAGAAAGTATTAAACTCATAATTCTTCGTACCCGGCCCCGCTTCTTATGATGGATTCTCTTACGAGCACGTCGAGCGCGTCGACGCAGTGTGCGGGAACCTTATGATGTTTTTTGTAAACGCTGAGTTCGGTGCATGCAAGGATTATCACATTGCAGCCCTTCTGCTGGAGATTCGATACCGCCGCATGGAACTTGTCCTCGTCGCCGAGCTTTCCGGCTTTGATGTCGTCATAGATAAGGGACATCACCATTTTCTGGAATTCGGGATCGGGTATCTCGCTCTCGAGACCGTACTCGCTGCAGGCCTGCTGGTAAAGGCCTGTCTTGACCGCACCGTCGGTCGCAAGGATTCCGACCTTCTTTACCTTGATCTCACCCTCCGCGATATAGCGTGCGGTCTCCTTGATCATGTTGATAACGGGGATCTGAGTCATCGCCTGAATCTTATCAAGGAAGAAATGCGATGTGTTGCAGGGAATGGCAATATTGCCCGCACCGCACTTTTCAAGCTTTTCTATCTCGCCCTTCATCGAAGCGAGAAGCTCATCATACTCACCCGTATTGATAGCCTCCGTCCTGTCGGGCATTGAAGCGTGGCTGAGGATGACCATATCAATATGGTCCTGATCCTTCAGAGCCTTGGTATGAGCTATGATCTCTTCGTAAAAGTATGCGGTTGCTTCGGGGCCCATGCCTCCGATGACGCCTAAGATCTTCTTCATCATCACACCTTATAGTATTTCCTGAACTTTACGTAGTGACTGAAATAGTTCCTGATCATCCTGTACATTCTTCCGGGATTCGAATCGCCCTTGAGGAATACCGGATTGACCACCTCGCCCTCGCTCCAGAGCCTCTTCATCGTGGCTTTGAGAGTGGGATCCTTTACATATTTTAAAGCTACGCCCTTGGGTACAACCGTCCAGAGATGCTCTTCTTCGGCGTACTTTAAGGGCAGGTCCTTCTTGTAGAAATAATCCTCGGTGATGTACTCTGCAACATTGAAGCCGGAACCCGTGACATAGAAATTGCTTCTTCCCTGTCTTGTGTTTATCTCGAAGAATTTGAATTTTCCGTCACGCGTGTCATATTTGATATCGAAATTGGAAAATCCGACATAGTTCATCGACTCGAGAAGATTCTTAACCTTCTCCATCAGTTCCTTGTTGGGCTCGGTTATGATGAGCGCATGGTTTCCGAGTCCGTGAGGTGTATGCTCCTCCAGAAGAACGTGACCTAAGCACATCATCTTAACCTTTCCGTTACGGTCGGAATATGATGTGAGAACTCTCATATATTCATCATTGCCGGGGATCCTGTCCTGGATGATGAGCGTATCGGTATATCCGGCACCGTAGATGTCGTGGATGACGCTTATCAGTTCCTCGCGGTCATGGATCGTGTAGACCTTCTTCTGGGTATCGAAGGGATGCTCCCAGTACTGGATCCCGTTTGAAGGCTTGAGGATTACGGGATACGGGAAATCCATCGCAAAGTCATCTCCCATGCTGCTGTCATAGATGACCGTTCCGGGATAATCGATGCCCCACTTGTCGCAGAGTCCGTAGAAAGTCTCCTTCATCTGGAGCGAATGCATGAGGTCGTAGTCTATATAGGGAGTGATGATGTTCTCCGCAAGCTCAGCCTTATGCTTCGAGCAGAGTGCCACATATGAATCGCCGCATCCGACAAGTATTATGGTCTTGTCACTGTGCTCTGCGGCAAAGTCGTTCATTCTTTTTACAAAGTACTCATCCGTCTCGATGGCGGGATTAGCTTCGTATTCGATGATCCTGCTGTCGTAGCTCGGTCCCGTCGGATACTTTCCGAACACGTAGCATTTTACGTTGTACTTTTCGTAAAACGCCCTCGAAACCGAGTATGTATTGATATCTCCCCCGAGCATTACGGGGATGAATTCTTTTTCGGTAAATGATAAGGACATCGGGGCTTACCTCTTATGGTCTTTCGTTTTCAAAAACAAATTTAAGTATACCACATTTTCGGCTTTTCCGCTCATTTTGGGCTTGTTTCGGGCCGTCCGGTTCCCAAATGTCTGGATTATTATACACGTTTGGGATAAAATTAAAAAATCGAGGTAACGATCAATGAAAAAAGCTATAAAAATACTGATAAAGACAGTTTTATCCCTGGTTTCGGCAGTCGTGGTGTTTGCGATACTGCTGTTTGCCTTTTTGACAATCCGTGAATACAGGCCCGATGAACGGGAAACCCTGGTAACGGCATTCGAAGGGCAGGATATGCAAAAACCAAAGGTCGGTGATGAACTGACCGTCGTAACCTGGAACGTCGGATGCGGCAGTCTGGGTGACAATGCGGATTTCTTCATGGATTACGGTGAGATGGTATACACCGCCGATAAGGACCGCGTAAACCGTAACCTTTCGGGTATAACCGAAACTCTTACGTGCCTGGATCCCGATATCATGCTCCTTCAGGAAACGGATCTCAATGCAAGCAGATCCTATCATACAGACGAGACCGCAGTCATATCGGATGCATTCCCCGGATTCGATCATACATTTGCTTACAATTTCAAGGTGGATATAGTTCCCTATCCCATCCCGCCCATCGGCCATGTCGAGAGCGGCATCATGACTCTTTCGAGATATGACATAACGTCAGCAGAGAGGATCTCGCTCCCCTGCCCGTTCAAATGGCCCATCAGGATCGCCAATCTGAAAAGGTGCGTATCTGTAAACAGGATCCCCATTGAAGGCAGCGATAAGGAACTCGTAATTGTAAATCTCCATCTTGAAGCCTACGATTCCGGCGAGGGCAAGATCGCACAGACCAAAATGCTCGCCGATATCCTCAAGGCAGAGGTCGAGGCAGGAAACTATGTGATTGCCGCCGGAGATTTCAACCAGGCATTCTCCGGAACGGACATATCGGCTTATCCCGAATATCCCGGAAAGTGGCACTGCGGACTTCTCGAGGAAAGCGCATTCGACGATTCGCTGATCTTCCTTCAGGATCCTTCCGCTCCCACCTGCAGGTCCCTGGACCAGCCCTATGCAACCGCACCGGACAAGGAGCACTTCCAGTTCTACGTGATAGACGGCTTCATCGTATCCGATAATCTCGAAGTCCTCTCCTGCGAGACCATGGATTTGCAGTTCAGGGATTCGGATCACAATCCCGTGGTCATCAAGGTGATCATCAGGGAATAAACCGCATCAAAGCGATCAGATCTCACAAACAGTCAGGAGACAGCTTCTCCTGACTGTTTATTTTTGATATTTGCGGGTGACGCGATATGTATGAGAATTCGAGACTTCGTCGTCTGCGTTAGAAACGGACGCCTGGCCTGAACGAAGTGAATGGCCTGCGGCATGAGCTTAAACGTTTGTCGATCAAGTTTCGCGCCTGACGACGAAAAGCAAGAATTATCATACATAGCGGCAGGACCCGCGGAATAAAAAAGAGTCAGGAGAAGCTATCTCCTGACTCTGGAAATTTAGCGATGTATGGTTCAGATCTCGAAAAGATCGCTGTAAGCCTTGAGAGCTCCGTCGGTCTCGTGTGCAAGGACCTTCTTTGCAAGGACCTTACCGAGCTGAACGCCTTCCTGATCGAAGCTGTTGAGGTTCCATGCGAAGCCCTGGAACATGACCTTGTTCTCGAAGTGTGCAAGGAGTGCACCGAGTGCTTCGGGAGTGAGCTTCTCACCTACGATGATGCTTGAAGGTCTGTTTCCTGCGAAGTTCTTGTTCTTGTTGTCGTCAGCCTTTCCGCCGGCAAATGCCATGATCTGTGCAACTACGTTTGCGCAGAGCTTCTTCTGGCTGGTGCTTCCCTGGATATCGACATCAACACCCTGCTGGCTCTCCTTGAATCCGATGAACTGAAGAGGGATGATATCGG
Source organism: Lachnospiraceae bacterium (assembly GCA_017964745.1). GTDB lineage: Bacteria > Bacillota > Clostridia > Lachnospirales > Lachnospiraceae > AC2028. Next base: position 8,455 of record JAGCRJ010000107.1, on the reverse strand, counting down.
TTCCCTGATGAAGGAGCTGATAGAAGGAGTGCTGTCCGTTGGTTCCGGGCTCACCGAAGATAACGGGACCGGTCACATAGTCAACGGGCTCTCCGAAACGGTTTACGCTCTTTCCGTTGGACTCCATATCGAGCTGCTGGAGATGAGCAGGGAATCTGCTCATAGCCTGCGAATAAGGAAGAACGGCGGTGGAGCCGTATCCGAGAACGTTTCTCTCATATACGCCGATGAGCGCATCGAGAAGATCGGGGTTCTTAAGGATGTCCTTTTCGGTAGCTGTCTTGTCTTCCTCAGCGGCACCGTTCAAGAATCTTGCGAAGATATCGGGACCGAATGCGAGTGAAAGGATCGCACCGCCTACGGCTGAGGTTGATGAATATCTTCCGCCGATGTAATCATCCATGAAGAATGCATCGAGGTAATCGCTGTTTCCTGCAAGAGGTGATGTCTCGGAAGTAACCGCGATCATATGCTTAGCGGGATCAAGGCCTGCCTTCTTAAGAGCATCCTTTACGAATGCTTCGTTGGTAAGGGTCTCGAGAGTGGTTCCCGACTTGGATACGAGTATGAAAATGGAATGAGCTACGTCAACATTTGCAAGTACGCCTGCTGCATCATCGGGATCTACGTTGGAGATGAACTGAGCCTGCATCTTAAGGAAGCCGTTTACTCTTGCCCAGTTCTCAAGTGCGAGGTACATAGCCCTGGGACCGAGGTCGGATCCGCCGATACCGATCTGTACGGCAGTGGTGAACTTCTCGCCCTTTTCGTTGGCGATCTCACCTGAGTGTACCTTCCCCGCAAACTCAGCGATCCTGCTTTGCTGCTCTACATAGAAGGCTCTCTTGTCAACGCCGTCCTTTTCTACCTTGTTTCCGAGCTGGCCTCTGGTAAGGTGATGAAGAACGAGTCTGTTCTCTCCGGTATTGATAACCTCTCCGTTATAGAGAGCTTCAAATTTCTCGACAAGTCCCGCTTCATCTGCAAGCTTCTGAAGATCCCCTAAAATGGCGTCATCGACATTCTTTGCGGCATAGTTAAAATCCATGCCTGCTGCCATCTTTGCGGAGTACTTCTGTACTCTTTCCGCAGTCATGACCTTGGTAAGGTCTGCGGGTGCATCGGATGCAAGCTTGGCGGAAGCATCGAGCTGATCGTAATTAATCCATTTAATAGCCATAGTGTTCTCCTTAATGGAAATTCATTATAAATGCCCTAATAATATACTCGTTTGGAAAGCTTATTTCAACTTAAGTCAGGTTTAATCCCGCTTAACATCACTCAATCGCGAGGGTGGTTTCATATATCCTGACGCTCCTTGCACTTATCCTGAAGGATCCTCCGCATCTTTCCCTGGCGGTGTCAAACGGTCTCTCCAGATATGTATCCGCAACAAGCGCCCATGTATATCCGCTTCCCTCGGGAAGTGCCGGAAGGGTTGCATCAAGGTCTTCCCAGTAAGCGTTGACGGCAATGAAAACCGCCTGTGGATAGTTCTTGCTCAGCTTGCCGGGATATCCGGCGAACCTTATTCCCACATAATGCGAGTAATCGCAGAAATCGCACCTGTACGCATCCGTATCATGTACCGACATTCCCGGGAAGCCGAATGCATCGTTCCCGCAGTTCTTCCTTATGCAGTCGTGCTCCATCCTGAACCTGATCAGGGATTTGAAGAAATCATGCAGATCCCTGTTTGAGTCCAGATCCTTCCAGTTGAGCCATGCGATATTGTTGTCCTGGCAGTATGCGTTGTTGTTGCCGCCCTGGGAGTTGCCGAACTCGTCTCCCATGAAGAACATCGGAGTTCCGCGACTCATCATGAGCACCGCTGCCGCATTCCTAACCATACGTCTTCTGAGCTTGTTGATCTCCGGATCGCTGGTCTCACCCTCGATACCGCAGTTCCAGCTCCTGTTGTCATCGGCTCCGTCGGTATTGTTCCAGTTATTTTCCTCATTGTGCTTGACATTGTAAGTGTACATATCATGAAGGGTGAAGCCGTCATGACAGTTGAGGAAATTAACGGACGCATTATGTCCCCTCACCTCGGGGATATACAGATCCGGGGATCCCATCATCCTTCTTGCGGCATCGGAAGCCTTGCCCTGATCGCCCTTGAGGAAGGATCTCATATCATCCCTGTATCTGCCGTTCCACTCCGCCCATCTGTTCCATGAAGGGAATGTTCCCACCTGGTAGAGTCCGCCCGCATCCCATGCCTCTGCGATGAGCTTTACCTTTCCGAGTATGGGATCGTAGGCAAGGCTCTGAAGGAGGGGGGGCTTGCTCATGGGTGAGCCGTCCTCATTCCTTCCGAGAATGGATGCAAGATCGAACCTGAACCCGTCGATATGGTAATTGGTAACCCAGTATCTGAGACAGTCGAGAATAAAGTTCTGGACTATCGGATGATTGCAGTTGAGTGTGTTTCCGCAACCGGAGAAATTGTAGTAATGTCCGTCCGGTGTCAGCAGATAATAAATATTGTTGTCTATCCCCTTAAAGGAGAAAACAGGTCCCTGCTCGTTACCCTCCGCGGTATGATTGAACACGACATCCAAAAAGACATCGATGTCATTTTCATGGCACATCTTAATGAGCTCTTTGAGTTCGGTGCCCTCGCGGTTATATTCCAGTGCCGAAGTATAGCTGGTATTGGGGGCAAAGAAGGAAACCGTATTGTATCCCCAGTAATCCACCAGCTCACGTCCGTAGAAATCACGGTGATCCAGTGTCTCATCGAATTCAAATATGGGCATGAGCTCCAGAGCGTTTACTCCGAGGTCCTTAAGATAGGGAATCTTCTCCATGATGCCGGCGAAGGTACCCGCCTTGTCGCCCGTATCCGAGGATCTGTCTCTTGTAAAGCCCCTGACATGCATCTCATAGATCACGAGATCTTCCATGTTCTTGTGCTTTCTGGTCAGTCTTCCCCAGTCGAAATTATTCTTGACCACGCGGGCCTTGTACATTCCGGGATTGTGGGTGCCCCAGACGCTCTGTCCCGTAACCGCCTTGGCATACGGATCCAGGATGACCTTGTTCTTATCGAAGATAAGTCCTTTCTTTTCGTCAAAGGGGCCGTCGAATCTGTACGCATATTCAAAGTCCTCGATATCGATATCGAAAACTATCATGGACCACACATTTCCTATGCGGTAGCTTTCGGGGAAAGGAATGACCGCATAGGGTTTATTGCTTTCTCTTTTAAAAAGAAGGAGTTCGCAGGAATATGCCTGATTGGAGGATATGGTAAAGTTGACACCCGTAGGTATCGCCGTTGCACCGTTCAGCTCATACATTCCCGGCCTTACGCCGAAACCTTCTATGACATCATAGGGCTCCATATGGATCTCCGAGAGATTGGAGATAGCGGCTCTCATATCCGTTATGGTAACGAATCTGGTAACCGCATTTTTGTTTTCCAGAGTTATGGTCCGGGACTTTTCCGTGGATTTCTTGGAAGAGGTGCTTTTCTTTGAAGTGCTTTCGCCTGACGAGGTCTTCTTTACGGTCTTTTCTGCCATGAGAGTCCTCCATGAAAAATGAACTTCAGAACTTCTTAATTATATCATTTATTGCGATGTTTGCACATTTTTTAGCATTATGATAGTATCTTTGCCGTAAATATATCCTGACATTACAGGTGCCCTCATCCGGGCCGGATCCTAAGTGATACGGATAAGGGAGAATAGGGAAGCGGGTGAGATTCCCGCACGAACGCGTCGCCGTGTCGGTTTTGACTGTTCCACGCTCGTCCCGGCAGATGAGCCCATTGCAGTAATGCGAGAAGGCCGGAAACAGCCGTCAAAAACCCCAGCCGAAAGACCTGCCTGTAGTTAAGATCCAAAGCCCCGCGTAATGGGTAAGGGACCGAAGATGCACTTTTGCAGTCTGCATAAGTGTCTGTTTTGGTTTGCTTAACGCTCCGTGGGAAGACTCACGGGGCGTTTTTTAGCATATATCTCAGTATTAAGTTAAAGGAGTTTATGAAAAATGAAAAAGAAACAGACAGGACTTATCATCGGCTTGGTCGCACTTGTTGCGGTTATCGCAATTCTCCTTGTGATCTGGAACCTTAACCGTCCGAAGCCCCAGCCCGCTACCGAAACACTTGCCACCGAGGCAGTGACCGAGGTAAAAGAGGACGAAACGCAGGATCCCGCTCCCGCTGCAGACGGAAGCAAGCACATCACCATCGAAGTTACCGGTGCGGACGGAAAAACCGTAGCATACGAAGTTGCTACCGATGCAGAGTATCTCAGACAGGCTATGGATGAAGCTGAAGGCCTCACCTACAGCGGAACCGAGAGTGAGTTCGGTATGATGGTAGAGGTTGTTAACGGCGAGCAGGCCGTCTACGCAGAGGACAACGCTTACTGGGCATTTTACGTAAACGGTGAGTACGGACAGTACGGCATCGATTCACAGCCCGTTAATGACGGTGACAAGTTCGGCATCGTATATGAAAGTGCCGCAGGCTTCGAATCTGCAGGAAGCAAGAACATCACCATCGAGGTTACCGGTTCCGACGGCAACACCGTCACCTATGAAGTATCCACCGATGCCGAGTATCTCAGAGAGGCTATGGATGAGACCGAGGGCCTTACCTACAGCGGAACAGAGAGCGAATTCGGTATGATGGTAGAGGTTGTCAACGATGAGCAGGCTATCTATGCCGAGGACAATGCTTACTGGGCATTCTATGTTAACGGCGAATACGGAAACTACGGCATCGATTCACAGCCCGTTAATGACGGAGACACCTATTCGATCGTCTACGAAGCAGCTTAAGATGATCTCAAAAAGGCGGAGCTTCAACTCCGCCTTTTTAATATTTTCAGATTGGTAAATATTTTTCGTATCTTATATGAAAAAGGGATTTAGGATAATAGATATCGCATATATCGGGATGGCAGTCGCTCTTATAGAAAGCTGCAAGGTGGCACTTGCTTTCCTGCCAAATATCGAGCTGACTTCCTTCTGGCTTGTGATGTTCACTCTCTTACTGGGTGGCAAAGCCCTTTTTATCGTTCCCATATTCGTTGCTATTGAAGCATCACTCTACGGCCCTCATGTATGGGTCATCATGTATCTGTATGTCTGGCCCATACTGATGATCGCTTCCCTCATATCCAGAAAAAACGATTCAGCCCTTTTCTGGGCTCTTTTATCCGGTTTCTTCGGTCTTGCCTTCGGAGCCTTATGCACCCCGGCCCAGGTCATTTTCTTCAACCATGTCAAAACGCTGGAAGCAGGGCTCAAGGCAGGCTTTGCATGGTGGATCGCAGGAATTCCCTACGATGTTGTACACGGGATCGGAAACTTTACCATTATGCTGGTCCTATACAGACCTATCAGGATTGCGATCAACAAGCTGGGCTCTGCTCCGCCAAAAGACTGATGCAGTCATACGGCTGAACTTTTCGCATTGACGCATCCGAAAAAAACATATATATTATTGGAGTTGGCATGAAAATGCCGATATTGGAGACGTATCGAAGCGGTCATAACGGGGCGCACTCGAAATGCGTTTGCCCTCCGGGGCACGAGGGTTCGAATCCCTCCGTCTCCGCTCATCATCCGGAACTTTTCCGGATGATTTTTTTGCTCCGGTTCAGATAAGATCGTTCTGGAACCGTGACAGATGTTCATAGGGAAGTATCAGTCTTCCCCTGTAAAAGCCGCAGCCGTCATTTACCATGTTGTTGTCGACCGCTCCGAACATATTTACATCAACCTTACTCAGATCGAGCTTTTGCAGAAGCATCCCTCTTTCATATGCATCATCGAAATATTTGTTTTCCCCGACAGGTATCTCTTCTCTCCTTGCGCGCTCATTTTCCTGGGTTTTCTCATAACCGGGGTGATTTGCGAGTCCTATCTCCGCATTGTCATCCATCTCCTTGGTTCTGATCTGCACTTCGATATTGCTTCGCGATGTATTGTCGAAGAAAGCGATATGAAGAGACCTGTAATCATTATCACCGGGATTCTCTATATAGTCCCTGTAATACTGCTTGTAGGGATCGGCAACCCTCGAACTGATTGTCTCAAGTCCGGATATTTCCGGTTTAAACCCTCTTTCTTCCAGAAAGTCAGGGAGCGCATCTGCTATTTCATACAGATACTCAAGTTCCATCTCATACTTATCGTCACCCAATTGTAAATGACATTTCGGAAGGGATAGAACTATCCGGTATGCAATAAAATCCTTGATCCTTCCTATCCTGTCTTTGATCTCGGCTTCACTCGGATAACCACCCGTCTTACAGTGATAGTCATATATGTATTCAACTATCTTACCGTTAATCTTCTCTTCAAGCCTGATAAGGGATTTGATCCTTCCTTTGAAAGTAAATGCAAGGAAGGGATAACGGTCCGCCATATACCTGTAGAATTCCCTTATCTTCTGGGACTGTGCGGTGAGGAAATCATTATGCTCCAGAAGATCTATCATGAGCAGAAGAAGATTGCTGTGTGCAAGATCGATCCCGTTGTTATTCTCGATGGCACTCTGCTTAAGATCCCGCGAATAGCAATGCAGGATCTTGACCACCGTATCCCCGTTATACAGATAATCATTAAGTGAGATCATTTCCCCTCCCTATTTAATAAAGCAGATTATCCTGCCATTCTTCATATCATTACACAGTATGAAATTCATTTCGGATACATCCATCACCTTCACTATATCCTTCAGTTCCTCTTCATGGCTGTCGTATCCCGGTATTCTCTTGTCACATACTTCCAGAAGTTCGGGATGATAGTGAAGGGTCTTTTCATTTTCAAAAATCGCATTATACAGAATTCCCGCTTCAACAAGATCCTGGAAGAAATGACTTCCGTACGAAAGTTCGGGATTATATCCGGCTCTCGAATCAGAGATCTCGCATATCGCATCAAACTCACTTATGTCGGAAAAGAGAGCGGGGACGCCGAGCTCCGGAGACGAAGTACCTATCCTTCCCGGAGACATAAGAAGCATCTTCTTATCCTTCCCCCTCATTGCCCAGTTGAGCTTGCCCACAGCCTGCGCCACCATGTATTTGTCCTTGTAAGGCATATTATAGTAGCCCACGGGATCGATCATGACTATCACATCAAGCTTCTCATATCTCGACAATCCCATTGAAGAGCCTTTGCATTCAAACAAGATCCTGCTTACGTCTGTGTCCTCCGGATATTCTGTTTCTTCCGTATCGTGATATACCTGGAGAGGTCTGCACTGAAGGAGGTTGATGACATAGTCACCGTCTTCGGACAGATTGATCGTAAACTCGGTGTCTACCGGATAATCATATTCTTTCCGGATCGCGGACAGCATCTGACGCATCTTTGACATAAGATCTTCTTTTTCAACGATGCCCTGACAGGAAACAAATTCTATATCCCTTGACTGGCCCCGTTCCCTGAAGATCCTTTCGGTATCAAAGTCATGTTCAAAAAGAAGCTTCTTCATAAATGCCGGCAGATAAGGCTTCACCGCATCGGGATCGACCTGCTCGAGCATTCCCTTCGCCCTGTTCATCAGTTCCAGTTTCTTCTGTGAATACTGATGCTTCTCCGTACAATTCCTTGCGGTCACAGCTTTCGGTTTATCAAGGCTTACAAGCCTGGGATAAGACCCTTCCGTTCTGTCTACCGCAGAAGTTCCCAGGCCCATGACAAGTCTCAGCATTCCGGCATCGGGATCAAGTTCGTCCATGAATCTGTAAGGGCTGTATGAATAACCGACTCCCGCAACGCAGGGCATGTAATACTCACCGTAATACGATCCCGAAACTCTCTGCACCAGAAGCGCCATCTGTTCGTCCCTTGCCTGAAGGCCTCTCCTGCTTCTGTAGTCAAGAGCCGATCTGCTCATGGTACTTGCATAGACTGTCCTTACCGCATTCTCCAGTTCTTCAAGCCTGTGATCCATATCTCCGGAATTCGAGCAGAACACCGATTCATATTTGCCCGCAAACGCATTTCCGAAGCCATCCTCCAGGATCGAACTGGATCTTACTATTATGGGATCCTGTCCGTAATACTCAAGCAGCTTTACAAACTGCTCCTCCATTTCACCGGAAAACTTTCCGGCAAGAAGCCTTTCGGAGAATTCCCCCGCAAGGGAAAAGTATTCTTCCTTGCTTCTTTGTCTTATCCTCAGATCCCAGAAATCATTTTCGACTATGAAGGAATAAAATACATCGGAGCCTATGTAGAATGAATCATGAGGTTCAAGCTTTTTGTATATATCGGGACATTTATTCTCGATGATCTTACGTGCAAGCAGCATTCCGCATGCTTTCCCGCCGATCATGCCCGTACCTATCATTCTCTTTCTCACTGCCAGATAATCCCCGGGCTTAAAATTCGACTTTATCATCGCGCGCATTCTCTCATCACGTGACATCATGATGTTGCACATGCGGTGGCAGTTTTCCGTTACATCCATTCCGTTTTC
>JAGCRJ010000106.1 GCA_017964745.1 Lachnospiraceae bacterium | reverse complement strand
TTTCGCACAGCTCGATAAAGTTCTCGAAGGACCCACCGCAGTTGCTATCTCTAAGGATGATGCAACCGCTCCCGCAAGAGTACTTGCAAAGTTCGCTAAGACCGCTCCCGCACTTGAGATCAAGGCAGGCGTTGTCGAGGGAACATTCTATGATGCAGCCGGAATGCAGAGCATTTCTCAGATCCCTTCAAGAGAAGAGCTCCTTTCCAAATTCCTTGGAAGCATCCAGAGCCCTATCACCAATTTTGCACGCTGCATCAAGCAGATTGCAGAAAAAGATGGCGAAGCAGCTCCCGCTGAAGCACCTGCTGAGGAAGCAGCACCCGCTGAGGCTCCCGCTGAAGCTTAATGCTTTCGGCAATTTCAATTTTGTAAATATCTAAATCTTTATGGAGGAAAAATAAAATGGCTAAATTATCTGCACAGGAAATTCTTGATGCAATTAAGGAGCTCAGTGTTCTTGAGCTCAATGATCTTGTAAAGGCTGTTGAGGATGAGTTCGGCGTATCTGCAGCAGCAGGTGTTGTAGTAGCAGCAGGCCCCGCAGCAGGCCCTGCAGAGGAGAAGACCGAGTTCGACGTTGAGCTTACTGAAGCTGGCGCTGAGAAGGTTAAGGTTATCAAGGTTGTTCGTGAGATCACCGGACTTGGACTTAAGGAAGCTAAGGACGCAGTTGAGGCTGCTCCCAAGGTTATCAAAGAGGCAGCTGCTAAGGCAGAGGCTGAGGAAATCAAGAAGAAGCTCGAGGAAGTCGGAGCTAAGGTTACCCTTAAGTAATTTCTCTTATATTCTTAAAACAGCGAATGGGGACACATTTGAAATGTGTCCCCGTTTTTTTGTCTTCTTTTTTTCATTTATTTAAGAATTCCTTAAAAAGCCTTTAACTTCAACAAAGGTGAATTTTCTTGTGATATTATTATCAAGGTGTTGAAAAACGACACTTGTCTCATTTCAAGATTTTTGATTCCGGAGAATCCTAAAATGGAAAAACCTGTTATACAGGTTAAAAATCTATATAAGATCTATCGCATCGGCGAGAACAAAGTCAGGGCACTTAACGGCGTGGACTTTACGATACAGAAAGGCGAGTTCTGCTGTATCGTCGGAACATCCGGTTCCGGAAAATCGACACTCCTTAACATGATGGCCGGGCTTGAACCTCCCACGAAGGGCGAGATAATAATCGGCGGCGAGCACATCGAAAGAAAGAACGAGAGCAAGCTGGTTCTCTTCAGACAGGCTCATGTGGGATTCATCTTCCAGTCATATAACCTGATGCCGAACATGACGGCCGTGGAAAATGTCGCGATGCCTCTCACATTCCAGGGAGTCCCGAAGGACATAAGGGAACGCAAAGCGATAAAGATGCTCAAGACCGTGGGACTCGGAAAATTCCTCGAGCACAAACCCGGACAGATGTCCGGAGGCCAGCAGCAGAGAGTCGGTATAGCGAGAGCACTGGTCGTCGATCCCGAGATAGTATTTGCGGATGAGCCTACGGGAAACCTCGACTCGAACACGACCCTCGAAGTCCTGAACCTGATGCGCAGGATAGTGCATGAAAAGAAACAGACCATGATAATGGTCACACACGACAATTACCTTGCATCCTTCGGAGACAAAGTCATACACATCAAGGACGGCAAGATAATCAAGATAGACGAACATCCGGGAGGCCGGTTGGAAAATCCCGAAGAAGAGACTACAGATATTTACCCGGGCGGAACACTTGCGGTCCCGGGGGAGGAGATCAGACCAGATGAAAATACGTAAAAGACTGATAATAAGTTTGATGACAATACTCCTTGCGGCAGCGGCTGTCTTTGTATTGCCCGCCGCTTCAATGCCCGTACACGCGGCAAGCTTTGATGCTTCTTATCTTCCCACGGGACATCACGACGGTGATCCCGCAGACAACGATGACAAGCAGGCTGCATACGGATTCCTTATCCAGTACAAGAATAATCTGATCAACCTCAACAATCCTTCACAGGATATAAAGGACAGACTTGAAAAGGTCTGGGCGGAAGCAAATTCGTATATCGCAAATAACAATCTTACCGCTGCAAGCCTTATCTCATATGTAAATATGACGGTTGCGAATTTCGATTCCGTCATCGGTGATATGACCAGCGTCAGCGATACCGAGGAATTCCTTTTCGTCAACAACAATTCGATCACGCCTTCCGCAAGCTACGGACAGCTCACATATTACACTCTGTCACTCATCAATCTCGGAAAGGTTGATGTAACGGATGTCGTCATCACTCCCCAGGAGAGCACCGACATCAACAAGTGGCCCTTCGATATCCTTACCGCTTCAAGCGTTCTCGTGATACCCAAGATCCAGGCTTCTTCCGATGTGAACGTTGCTCATTCTTATGCACAGAATGTGACCTGGGCATTCAGGGTTTCTTCGGGTGCCAAGACCGGAACCTACCCGCTGGTATTCCACGTCCAGTATTACAGGAACGGACAGCTTGCATCCACCGATATCACGACCTATATAAACATCACCGGTGCACCCGGTGCCGGAACCTTATCCGAAAATGCCGGAAAGGATGAGAACACCTCCACTCCCAGGATCATCGTTACCGGATTCAGGACCGATCCCGAAGTTGTCTATGCGGGTGACACATTCAACCTGACCGTTACACTTCAGAACACTTCCGTCAGCACGGCGGTTTCAAACATCCAGTTTGATTTCAAGGCCGCAAGCGAAGGAAACAATAACGAGACCACCTATGAAGCTTTCCTGCCCACTTCGGGTTCCGCTACCAAATTCGTATCGGCCATACCTGCGGGATCTACCACGAGCATATCGATCGAGATGACCGCAAGGAGCGATCTGAGCCAGAAGCCCTACGTGATCACACTTAATGCGGCATATGAAGACAGTGAAAGAAATCCCTACACGATGTCTTCCAACATTTCCATCCCCGTAAAGCAGGAAGCGAGGATCGACACGGGTGAGGTTGAGATCCTTCCCGAATCGATAGAAGTCGGAAACCAGACCAATGTCATGTTCCCTGTTTACAACAAGGGAAAGACCACTCTCTACAATGTTCAGGTCGATTTCATCGGCGATACCGTAGAAGGCGGTTCCACTTTCCTCGGAAAGCTTGAACCCGGAGCTACCGGAAATGTCGATGCGATGGTAACCGGCATAGCACCCACCATGGATGACGGCATTGTTATCGCAAGGGTCTCTTATGAAGATGAAGCCGGCAATGTTACCTACATTGAAAAAGAGATCTCGATCTATGTAATGGAACCGTTTATTCCCGATGAAGGATGGGATTATGAAGACGGATTCTATGACGGTGAATTCGACGATATGGAAGGCGGCGGAAGCGGCGTAGGTGTCAAAGCGATAGTGATCGCCGTGATTATCATCGCGATCATCGCGGTCGTGATCTGGAGAGTGATCGTAAAGAGACGCAGAAAGCAGAGAATGCTTAAGGAACTCGAAGACATAGACGACGATATTTAAAGGCAGAACATGAAATTATCCGATCTTCTCCTGATGAGTCTGGAGAGTCTGTTCAAAAGAAAAGTACGTACCATTCTGAC
>JAGCRJ010000105.1 GCA_017964745.1 Lachnospiraceae bacterium | reverse complement strand
GCTTTTTGATAAAATGGGGCTCACCTTCGCACGTGCCCTCACCGTCTACGATCACTCTGAGGCCTCGGCGATAATGCAGAACATCGCTGCGGAGGTAAGAAGAAGCAGTGACAACCACGACATGATCATGGACAGCCTCGCAAGGCTTCTCATTTACAAGATCGGCGACCTCAGCAAGGTAAAGGAAGAACCGGACTTTAAGTCGGGAACCCTCGAATCCTACAGAAGCAGGTTCAACGTCCTCAGGGGACGCATCTACCAGGGCGGAGAAGCAGCAAGGATAGGGGAAGTATCCGAGCTCGCATCGGAAATGAACATGAGCGTTTCATACTTCCAGCATATCTACAAGGCCCTCTACGGGGTTCCGGTTACCAGGGATCTGATAATAGCCAGGATAGAATATGCCATCTACCTTCTGAGAAACAGAAACCTCTCCGTGGCCGAAGCCGCTTCCGTCTGCGGGTATGAAACCATCGAGCATTTCAACAGACAGTTCAAAAAAGAAAAAGGGTGCTCCCCCACGGATTACATGAAGGAGCACCGTAACTCTTAACCTTTCGCAGATACCGGCCCGGTAGCCGGAATGCCGCATCCTCATCCGGACGGACATCAGATTATATTCTTGATGCCGTCGCAGATCCTCCGCGCCGCCGTAGGGTTGTTCATCGTATAGATATGAACACCGTCCGAGCCTGTAGCAATAAGGTCTATTATCTGGCTTATCGCATAATACAGTCCGGCATCAAATAAAGCTTCTTTCTTTTCACCGTATTTATCAAGTATTCTCTTAAATCTCTCCGGAAGCCTTGTCCCGCAGGTGGTGACCATCCTGTTTATGGTCCTGGCGGAAAGACAGGGCATGATCCCGGGAGTTATGGGAACGTCTATTCCCGCGATCCTCGCATCCTCCACGAATCTGAAGAAATCCTCATTATCGAAGAAAAGCTGGCTGAGGAGCACCTCGGCTCCCGCTTCGACCTTCTTTCTGAGGGCTGCCATCTCTGCGATGCGGTCCGGTGAATCGGGGTGGTTTTCGGGATAGCATGCACCGGCTATGCAGAAGTCGGTTCTGGGTCTTATATAGGTGATAAGGTCGGATGCATGGGCAAACACTCCCTTTGCGGGAGCGTTGGGGTTTGCATCACCCCTCAGGGCCAGAATATTCTCGATCCCGTTATCCTGCAGCTCCTTACAGAATGCGTCGATCTCCTTTTCGTCATAGCAAAGGCAGGTCAGATGGGCGACCGCCTCGGTGTGATATTTCTCACGGATCTTCCTGCAGATGGCTATGGTCTTGTTATTGTTGGAACTTCCGCCGGCACCGAAGGTAACGCTTATATAGTCCGGCTTAAGGTCACAGAGTATCTCAAGGGTCTCGTCGATGTTCTCGAGCTCCTCCGCCGCCTTGGGAGGGAATATCTCAAATGACAGGACTCTGTCTTTATTATTGTAGATTTCCGTAAGTTTCATAGTATTTTTCTCCTAAACAAGCATTACTATATCACGTTCATTGGGCAAAATACCAATATTGACTTAAAACCCCTCACAAATTATTATTGATACATACGAGTCTTTTCGTAAAAACATTCACTTTTAAGGAGGTTTTTCGTTATGGCATTGGTAACAACCAAAGAGATGTTTAAGAAAGCTTACGACGGCGGATACGCTGTAGGTGCTTTCAACGTCAACAACATGGAGATCGTTCAGGGTATCACCGAAGCTGCAGGAGAGCTTGAGAGCCCTGTTATCCTTCAGGTTTCCAAGGGTGCGCGTGCTTACGCAAACCACACCTATCTTGTAAAGATGGTAGAGGCAGCAGTTCAGGAGAATCCTCAGATTCCCATCGCTCTTCACCTTGATCACGGTGATACTTTCGAGCTCTGCAAGTCCTGTATCGACGGCGGATTCACTTCCGTTATGATCGACGCTTCTTCCAAGTCCTTCGAGGACAACATCGCTCTTACCAAGCAGGTAGTTGAGTATGCTCACGATCACGGCGTAGTCGTAGAGGCTGAGCTCGGAACTCTTGCAGGTATCGAGGATGAGGTTCAGGTTGAGGCAGGTAAGGAAGCTTACACCAGACCCGAAGAGGTTGAAGAGTTCGTAGACAGAACCGGATGCGACTCCCTCGCTATCGCTATCGGAACCAGCCATGGTGCATACAAGTTCACTGCTGAGCAGTGCACCAGAAATGCTGACGGCATCCTTGTTCCCCCTCCGCTTCGTTTCGACGTTCTCGAGGAGTGCATCAAGAGACTTCCCGGATTCCCCATCGTTCTTCACGGATCATCTTCCGTTCCCCAGGAATTCGTTAAGATGGTTAATGAGTACGGCGGAAATATGCCCGATGCAGTAGGTATCCCTGAGGAGCAGCTCCGTAAGGCAGCTACCCTTGCAGTATGTAAGATCAATATCGACTCCGATATCCGTCTTGCAATGACCGCTAACATCCGTAAGTACTTCGTTGAGCATCCCGATCACTTCGATCCCAGACAGTATCTCAAGCCCGCTCGTCAGGCTGTTAAGGATATGGTCGCTCACAAGATCCTCAACGTTCTCGGATCCGATCACAAGATCTGATGACATTGCGAAACCAACCGCATTAAAGGCCGTTCCCACCTTGGGAGCGGCCTTTTTGGAGAATAATATGATCTTTAACGGCATATGCAGCACAATGACTTCGGATGCACTGAAGCTTCCGGATACCGGGAATGTCAAGGTCTATATGCGTCACTCCATAAGATATGACAACCCTCCGGACGGAGATTACAGCAATCTGATGCTCACCCCGGAAGGGATAGAGATCGCTCAGGGAATAGGCAGGGGTCTGGACAGACCCATAGGATACCTGTATTCCAGTCCTGTGGGGAGGTGCAGACAAACCGTCACCGAAATATGCAGGGGCGCAGGGATCACGGAGCCTGATATAAAGACCGTTCATGAATTCGCACACCTTGAAGGGCTCGGCAGGGCTCAGTCCGAGTTCGGGATAGGATGGTATGATTTCTATTACGGACTCCAGAACAATATGCCTGAGCTGACTGCGGGAACCACCCTTACAGAGGCAGCGCGTCCTATCGTGGATATGATATTTGCTGTCCCCGAATCGGAAAACAGTGTGGATATCATCTGCTCTCATGACAGTCATGTGGTAACCCTTGCGAGTGCGCTGTTTGACCTTAAGACAGGCAGGCACGGAGAAAACTGGTGCGGGTACACCGAGGGACTTTTCTTTTACGGGAACAGGAAGGATTTTACCGCACTGTGGCGCGGCGAAGAAAGGCATTTTGTAAACTGGGAAATATGATAAAACAGGTGGATCCGCAGGCTTTGCCGGCGGATTCTTCATTGTTAAAAGGCTTCCCCGGGCGTATAATCAATCTGTACGTTTTATTAACCAATCTGTTTAGGAGGATCTAAAATGGTATACGACAGAAGACCGGATGATATGGTGAGGATCACCACACCCGAGCTTGCAGATGCTTTCATTGAAGAGCAGCTTCAGGCACTTAGAGACCAGATCGGAGACAGGAAGGTGCTGCTTGCACTTTCAGGAGGAGTTGACTCTTCCGTAGTCGCTGCGATGCTCATTAAGGCTATCGGCGATAACCTTGTCTGCGTTCACGTTAACCACGGACTGCTCAGAAAAGGCGAACCTGAGCAGGTTATCGAAGTGTTCCGTAACCAGATGAAAGCCAACCTGATCTATGTGGATGCAACCGACAGATTCCTTGATAAGCTTGCAGGGGTGACCGATCCTGAGACCAAGCGTAAGATAATAGGCGGAGAATTCATTGAGGTATTCGCAGAGGAGGCTCGTAAGCTTGACGGCATCGAGTTCCTTGCACAGGGAACCATCTGGCCCGATATCCTTGAGAGCGAAGCAGGCATCAAGGCTCATCACAATGCCGGCGGTCTTCCCGAGGATATGAAGTTCGAGCTTGTTGAGCCCGTTAAGATCCTGTTCAAGGATGAGGTACGTATTGTGGGTGAGCGCCTCGGACTTCCCGCAGGCATGGTATACCGTCAGCCCTTCCCCGGTCCCGGACTCGGCGTCCGCTGCCCCGGTGCCATTACAAGAGACAGGCTCGAAGCTGTCCGTGAGTCAGATGCAATCCTTCGTGAGGAGTTCGCAAAGAACGGCCTTGAAGGAAAGGTATGGCAGTATTTCACGGTTGTTCCCGATTTTAAGTCCACCGGCGTAAAAGACGGAAAGAGAACCTTCGACTGGCCCTGCATCATCCGTGCCATCAACACCACCGATGTAATGGAGGTTACCGTAGAGCATCTTTCCGATGAGCTTATCGATCATCTTGTAAAGAGGATCATTTCAGAAGTTCCCGGTATCAACAGAGTGCTGTTCGACTATACACCGAAGCCCCCTGCTACGGTGGAATACGAGTGATATTACCGGATCAGAAAGCCTTGCCGGTCAGCTAAAACTGCAGACCGGCAGGGCTTTTACATTACTGTCAAAGACTTTGACACAAAATACATAATATCCTATAATACAGTAGTTTCTGCGGGCTGCTCACTAAAGCCCGCCTGAACTGATACGCGGATGTGATGGAATTGGTAGACATGCAAGATTTAGGTTCTTGTGCTTAGGCGTGTGGGTTCGAGTCCCTTCATCCGCATTTAATGTAAAGCTATCCCCGGGGCACACCCCGGGGATATTTTTGAGGAACGCAGGTCCGTTCCACAAACCCGGGGTCGTATCTCCGGTCCTGTGAGATTCATGCATGAAATATCATTTTCAGGCAATACATGATATTATTAAAACCATGAACAGAAAACAGATCAATTAAGTCACTTACGCCATCAATACCATCATACTTTTGATGGTTTTCGGACTGATGGCTTTTTTCTGGGTGCTGAAGGTTCCTTTTCTGATCTATTTCAGCATTCCCACCATATGCGTATATCTCATCGGCTATGTCCTGATCATCACCGGGCACCTGGATATCTACGTGT
>JAGCRJ010000104.1 GCA_017964745.1 Lachnospiraceae bacterium | reverse complement strand
CATTCCCCCCATAAACTCCTTGATCACATCACTTAGGTGAACGGAGGAACCGTCCCCTCGTTCACTTAAATACGGCACTCCCGAAGCGGAGTGTAGTTCTATATGCACATCACAGTGCAAGTCCGATCACATAAATTGCGATGATCGCCACCACGGCAATAGTCCAGTAAGCATACCTGGTCGCCAGTTCAAAACCCGTAGGTTCGGAGGAAGAATAATCCCTGATCACAAGCATCATGCAGAAATCAAATATTTCATCCGCAAAAAACATTGTGATGATGGTCAAAACACTTAAAAACAATCCGATAAGCCAGCACTGTCCGTAGCCATGATGCGTAAGTTCCGGTCCATGAACCAGCATAAATATCGTCTGCGCCGTGGGATATGCCGGATTATTACCTTCGGCTGTTCCTGTTTTTGTCACGGAAAGGATTATGACATGCTCTTCGTCCGTATGCAGAATTACATTACTTTCATTTGTGGCTGTGAAGAATTCTTTTCCGTCCTTATAGATCACAATACCCTTGACGCCCTCCACATTCTTCATGCTTTCAAGAATGACAGAAGGATCTTCGACATAGGTATATGTCCCTTCATCTTTTCCTGCGACGGTCAGATTAACGGTATTACCTGTCACGGTAAAGACAGTCTCCTTGCCATGTACCTTGCCGGAATAGGTGACGGATCCGTTCGCTTCGTTTTTGACCAGAATGGTATCAATATAATTGAATCCCCATCTGTGAAGCGTCGTAATATAGACGATACTGAAGCCTACCATCATGATAAGCAGTAAGATCACAAGAGTCCTGCGGTACCAATCCATCTCACGAAATCTTTTCAATTTCCCAAAGCCCTCCTTTTCAAAAGCAAGAATGAGTTTTCAAAAGCCGGTTTCGCGGCGGTCATACACGGATATTATACCACCTTTGGGACCGATCAGTGATTATGCCAGTCGGAAAAGGAAAGATCCTCGCCGATCACAGCATATGCTCCGCACAGGATCTCTTCATCAAAATGATCTGAGCATTGGAAAGATATCTCTCCGTCACCCAGTTCGATATATTCCGGAACGATATTTTCCAGAAAGCAGTCGAAATCAAACGCCGGATAAAACGACCTGAGCACGGTCTCGATATGTCCTTTGGGAATGGTTCCGTCATTGGGAGTTTCAAGATAAGGGGCAAGATTATACAATCCCACCCTTACAGGATTATAGATTTCGGCAATATCCTCTTCATTGCCGTAAAAGAGCTTGTCTTCAATGAACAGTCTGTCGATCGTCATGAAATCCATTTCATAACTGTCCATATCGGTAAGAACATGCAGCAGGAAGGTGCCGTTGATATTATCGATGTTCTCTTCTATTCTATGCGCAAAGTTATTAAAGTAACTGTTCAGGAACGAGATAAGTTCATCATCGGAGCGCACCTCTCCGAGAATATCGCAGACAACGAGCCAGTCTCTGATCTCTTCCAGGGTATCATTTATCTCAATCTGTGAATCCGTAAATGTACCTATATAACCGAGATTTATCGATCCCTCTACCTTCAGCCCATCCCCGTCTCTGTATATCCTGAGACCGGTACCCTGTCTGCTTTCTCCGGGCAGCGTTAATCTCGCCATGCATATCCCCCTGATCTGAATTCATCACATGACCTTTTTCCGGTATGCCAGATATCTCATCACCGCAGTGATGCCGGCCATGGACCACACGATGCCCACCGACCACCAGATACCCCACAGTCCGATAAAGGGGATACCGACGAGCAGAACGGGCACTACGAATCTTCCTATTACTTCCACTATACCATTAAGCAGTGCAAATATGGAATCTCCGAGTCCGTTCAGCACGCCTCTTACCACATATATGAATCCCAGCATCACATAGAATATGCTCGTGATCCTGAGTGCCTTTGCTCCCATTGTGATAACGGGGCCTTCCTTCACAAAGAGCCCGACAATTGCCTCACTTGCGATCTGCATGACAGGGAACATGATCAGTGAGAAGATCACCATGATAACGACGCTCTTGCGGTATCCCTCCTTAACCCTGTCCATCTTTTT
>JAGCRJ010000103.1 GCA_017964745.1 Lachnospiraceae bacterium | reverse complement strand
TTTTTTCCCGATGTGTTCTATCACACCGATCTTATTTAAGAATGCGACGATCAGGCTCGCATGGTCTCTCTTCATACCGCATTTTATCGCATCGTTTACGGTGAATTCTTCGGGTATGTCCTCGGGAAGAAGCTGCAGGTAATCCTCGGGACATTCAAATAGTATATCGTCTATGATATCCGTCGGAACCTTGTCCAGCCAGGTTCCGTGTTTTTTATTTTCCTTGCCGTATCCGTCCTTTATCCTGAATTCATCGGCATCGATGATCACGATGCGGACGCTCAGATTTTTATTTTCGAGGAAATCCCGTATCCCGTATACTTCCCTGATCGCATCCTCGACGCATCCCGTGTGTGCCGATGCCCTTTTCGGAACGGTCATCTCCCCGGTATCCGGATCTATCCAGAAGATCTTCTTTTTCCTGATGATAGGATGTATGACGGTAACCTTATAGCTCGGAAGAAATTCAAGCAGCTTATCGCGGAGTCTCTTGAGTGCAGCGGTCTGGATCTCGAATATCTCATCTCCTGTGCAGATATCCGCAACAAAGGATCCTATGGGAATCTCCTGCTTATCCTCATCAGGTTCGATGTAATTCTTGATGACTGCATGAAGTGTCTTCTCCGACAGGGTTCCGATCGTGGGACGTTCTCGGTCACTTGTCACCGAAAGAAGAGCATTATGAAAACGCTCCCGCATTTCCGGGGTAACGGATGAGGGAGCGTTTGTGTTAACTATCGGTTTTTCTTTTTCCTTTTTATTCATCAGGCGGGAATCTTTTTCTTGTCGTCTGCGCCGTAAAGAGCCTTCAGGATGATGGGTGTGGATATACTCGATACCACGATGAGAAGGATGACCGCTGCGAAATATTCCGATCCGATCATTCCGACGCTTAATCCCTTCTGGGATACGATGAGTGCGACCTCACCTCTTGTCATCATTCCGACACCTATCTTAAGACTGTCGCCCCACGAAAACCTGCAGAGCTTTCCTACAAGTCCGCATCCTATGATCTTACAGATAAGTCCCACAAGTACGAAGCAGATGCAGAACAGGATGAGGTTTCCGTCGATCGCGGTAAGGTTTGTCTTAAGTCCGATCGATGCAAAGAACACGGGACCGAAGAGCATGTAGGAATTCGTATCCATCTTCTCTGCGATATAGCTTGAATCCTTGATGGAGCAGAGTATGACTCCGGCAACGTATGCACCCGTGATATCCGCAATTCCGAAATAAGTCTCGGCAAGATATGAAAGGCAGAAGCACAGTGCAAGTCCCATGATCGGAATTCTTCTGGTATGGGGATATTTCATATCCGCAAGCTTGAAGATCTTGTAGATCACGATTCCGATGACTACGGCTGCGGCAAAGAATAAAACCGTGCTCAGTACGACTTTTCCGGGATTGGAATCCGGATTCTTGAATCCGATGACGAATGTGAGAACTATGATTCCGATAACGTCATCGATTATCGCCGCACTCATTATGGTCTGTCCGATCTCACCCTTGAGCTTGCCCATCTCACGAAGGGTTGAAACCGTAATGCTCACACTGGTGGCGGTAAGAATGACTCCGACAAAAAGTGCGGTATAAAACTCCGGTGTGCCGACATTTGAAAAGCCGTAAAAGCTCATATACAGAATGGTTCCGCCGACAAGTGGAACAAATACACCCGCACATGCTATGAGCAATGCTTTAAAGCCTGTTTTGAGGAGGTCCTTAAGATTGGTCTCAAGACCTGCCGAGAACATCAGGAGTATGACTCCTATCTCAGCCATCGATGATATAAAATCACTCTGGTCCACAATGTGTAGGACACTGGGACCGATCAGAAGTCCTGCAACGATCTCTCCTACGACCTGGGGAGCTTTGACTCTCCTGGCTACCAGTCCGAAGAATTTGGCAAAAATGATTATGATTGCCAGATCCCGCAATATAGAGTAATCCATTTTTTATCAACCGTCCTCTTCACTGTCTTCGACGGGAAGTGTTACTTCCTTATCGTCTGCATCTTCATCTTCGAAAGCTCCGGCCATGTTCTCGCTTTCTTCGTCCATAGCCTTTTCGCCTTCTTCAAGTGAAGCAAATTCTTTTTCACCGTTGGAAAGTCTGTCTCTGACCTTCGCAACATTTGCAATCTTCTCTCCGCCGGAAAGATTCATAAGCTTGACTCCGGATGTGATCCTGCTGAGTACGCTTATGTCATCGATCCTGATACGGATCATCTGTCCGCCGTCGGTGATCATGATGAGCTCTTCGTCACCGTTTACGGCCTTGGCCGCAAGCAGGTCTCCGGTCTTCTCGGTGATCTTGTAGCACTTGACACCCTTGCCGGCTCTGTGCTGACCGTTGAACTCATCTATATCCGTACGCTTACCCATTCCCTTTTCGGAAATGAATGTCATGTACTTACCCTGGCTTGCGAGCTGCATAGCAACAACTTCATCGCCGTCTGCAAGATTCATTCCGATAACACCGATACTTCCGCGTCCCGTGGTACGTACTTCTTCTTCCCTGAACCTGATGCACATTCCCTGTTTTGTTGCTAAGAGTATCTCGGAATTTGCATCCGTTATCTTAACATCGATGAGCTCGTTTCCTTCGACAAGAGTGATCGCTCTGAGACCGCTCTTTCTGACATTCATGAGCTCGTCCATCTTCATCTTCTTGACCGTTCCGTTCTTGGTCGCGATGAAGAGGTTCTTGTTCTCTTCAAATCCCCAGATGGGAATGATCGCACTGACCTTTTCTCCGGGTTCGAGCTGAAGGAGATTTACTATCGCAACACCTCTCGAGGTACGTGAGCACTCGGGGATATCGTAAGCCTTCATCCTGTAGACTCTTCCGGCCGTGGTGAAGAAGTTGAGTGAATGGTGGGTCGTCGTCATGAGGAGATCCTCAACGTAATCGTCCTCGATCGTAGCCATTCCCTTGATTCCCTTGCCGCCGCGGTTCTGAGCCTTGAAGTTGTCAACGCTCATTCTCTTGATGTAACCGAGTCTGGTCATCGCGATAACGGTATTCTCGTGAGGTATCATATCCTCATCGGGAATATCGAAGATATCGTTGCTGAAATGAGTATGTCTCTCATCTCCGTACTTATCTCTCGTTTCGGTGATCTCTTTTCTGATGACACCGAGGAGAAGCTTTTCGTCGGCAAGTATCGCTTTGAGTTCCGCGATCTTGGCGGTAAGCTCGTTGTGCTCTGCAAGGAGTCTGTCTCTTTCGAGTCCGGTGAGAGCTCTGAGTCTCATATCGACGATAGCCTGTGCCTGGATATCATCGAGTCCGAATCTTGCGATGAGTTTTTCCTTTGCCTCTGCGGGAGTTGCACTTCCCCTGATTATGCTGATGACTTCATCGATGAAATCAAGAGC
>JAGCRJ010000102.1 GCA_017964745.1 Lachnospiraceae bacterium | reverse complement strand
TCAGCCTTGAGTTTTTCACCGTGCTGATACTGACCACCATGCTGAGCTCAATGATCGCAGGGTACTATCTGAGGCTTCAGCAAAAGCGTGATCCGAAAGTGTTTGATGAACTGTAAATCGTGATGACTCCCGTGTTTACGGAGGCGCCGCGGCAGAGAGGATATATTATGAAAAAATGTAATGAAAAAATGTTATTTGCATCGGCTGTTGCTGCAGGTGCACTGATGAGCATTGCGGGATGCGGCGATCCTGCTGCGAGTGTCTACGGACCGCCCCCTCAGATGGAAGAGGATGTAAATGACATCGAAACCGAAATGCCGGAAGAGGAAGCCGTAACGGATGTGGCTCCCGAAGAAGAGCAGGAATCAAGCGACGGAGAGGTCTATACATATTATTCGGATGATGAGAAGGTCTCCATTGTACAGGATTACGGCACCGATACCTCTGCGATCGTTGACGGGGATGTTGAGATTCCCGTGGACATTGCAATGGGTGCTTACGGACCGAGGATCATGAAGTGTGATATAGACGGCGACGGCGAAGATGAGTATGTCATCTCCGAATGTGAAGGAACGGGTACCGGATTTTCCGTACGCGGTCTTTGTATTGTTGAAAAGGTCGGTGACGAATACAGGCTGACCAAGTACGACGGTAATTATTTTGCTAAGATCATCGCCGACAGGATCAGTTATTCCTATGATTCCGAATCAAGAATCCTGACGGTATCGATCATTAATGAAGACGGACCTCTTGTTTATGTCGAAGGACTTGACGGAGAGGATGATCTTGAAGACATCGTATGGACTGACCAGATAGGGATTTATTTCGAAGACGGCAAAGTATATATGTCGACTGCTTCGGGACTGATATTTGCGGATCACGGGTGGCCGGAATATGAGCAGGCTGTTGAGCCATATGCACAGATCATCATCAATACGGATTCTTCGATCGAGGTCGGTGCATTCAGCGCAAGACCCGATGACGGATTAAAAGACGGTTGAACGGAGGAACCGTTCCTTCATGCACCTTAATGCAGCAAGATAAGGACTGATTAAATTATATGAAGATCTACGTGGATTTTGATGACTGCCTCTGCGAGACCGCGAAGGAGTTTACACATATCGCCGACAGGCTTTTCGGGAAGAAGGTTCCATATGAGAAGGTACGTTTCTTCAACCTTCAGCAGTCTTTTGACCTGACGGATGAAGAATACGAAAGGCTTATGGCTGAGGGACACCTTCCCGAGGTTCTGCTTTCGTATGAAGAGACACCCGGAGCTTCGGAGGTTCTGAACGAGTGGATCGACCGAGGGTTCGAAGTCAGCGTGATCACGGGTCGTCCGTACAGCGTTTATGAAGCTTCCCGCAAGTGGCTGGATGAGCACGGACTTGAACGCGTTACGTTATATTGTCTGGATAAATACGGAAGGGATCCTTTTAACAGGGAAGCCGATAATAATCTGGAGCTCGAGGATTATTACAGGATGCACTTCGATATAGCCATAGAGGATTCACCCCACGCTTTCAGGTTCTTCGATCATCTCCCGGAGCTTAAGGTGCTGGTCTATGAAAGACCATGGAACAGAGACTGTGACCTTCCCGGCTCAAACTATATAAGATGCCCCGACTGGAACAGGATCAGGGAACTGGTAAAGTAAGGTATAAATTGCATAGCGGCTGTTTGGAAAATATGCTAAAATATGTAAGATAGCCTTAAATCTTAAGACATTGGTTTGTTTTTTCATATGATGTTGAAAGGAGCCACATGCCTAGAGTCAGGAATCCCAAAAAACTTGCCGTGATCATACCGGGTATCGGTTATGGCAACGACAGGCCTCTTTTATATTATTCGGCCAGGATTCTGAAGAATTCCGGTTTCGATCTTTTAAAGGTAGAATTTCATGATATGCCGACAGACATTTCCGAAGACGACGAGCTGAAGAAGCTGGCCGTGCAGCTGGCGTGCGAGCAGACGGAAAGTTCGCTTGCCGGAGTGGATTTTGCGGCTTATCAGGATATCGTTTTTGTCGGAAAGAGTCTCGGAACCATCGCATCCGCAAAATATGTGGCGGATCACGGTATTCCCGCAAGGCAGATATGGCTTACTCCCGTTGAGAAATCTTTCTCGTTCGGATCGGATAATGTTGTGGCATTTATCGGCGATTCGGATCTTTGGTCCGATCTCGGCAAGGTAAGGAGAATGGCTGAAAGACTCGGTGTCGACCTCAGTGTGATCACCGGCGGATACAATCATTCCCTTGAGCGCGGAAGCCTAAAGAGCGACCTGAAGGCCCTTGAAACCGTTCTTACGAAGATCGAAGAATTTGTAAGGAACGAATGATCATTCGGCTTTTTTGGCGGCTTTTCCCGTCATGACGAATACGTAGACAGGAAGCGCCAGTGCCGCAAGTGACAGTATGATGCTTATGAGATCGGCAACCGTCGGATAGTTTTCGGCAAATTTTAAATATATATTGCCAATCTCATCTTCATTCATTTTGAGAGAAAGCTTCAAAGCGTGAAGGGCAAACATAGTATAGGCGTAGCTTATCAAGATGCGGACCGGCAGGATCAGCATAACGGCCCATGCAGCAGGGATCACATTCTCGGACTTTGAATTGCGATAGAATGCTGCAATTATGATGATCAGGATCGCTAAGTTGAACAATACTGAGACGGTATCGGATATCATCATCCCGGTATAATATCTTCCGGACGAGTAATCCTCGGGTGAATTAAAGATTTTATCTGATATAAGGTTCATGCAGATATTTACAACTTTCGAAGCAATAAGAATGATCATCACAGGAAGATATATCTTCCTAAGGCCATAGCTTTTATCTATATATCTGCAAATGAAGAAATAATTGGCCAGTGTCAGAACGAACGTCATGATCGCGAGTGCTATATTGACCGGATAGTACAGTGGCGAAGAATACGTGATCTTCAGAAAAGAAACAAGGATAGGCAGCATTGCCGCCAGCGAAGTGGCAATGAAGGATATGCCGAGGTCGCAGGTTTTCTTTTCACTGCTTTTGATGACCAGTATGCCGAGTATCAATACGGCGATATTTACAGCTGTCTGAATGAGCAGTGATATGTCCGATAAGATGTTCATATGCGTATCCTCCGTTTCTTTAAGATAGATAATATCATGAAATGAACGGATTATGGAATAGTAACGGTCTGTGGTGTTACGGTATATGGTAAGCTTGTCCGCAGGACGGACGTATAAATAGGTAGTTCGATCTGTACCTGATAATTGAGGGGGAAACAATTATAAGGGGCAACGGATATGAAAGAATTCACCAAGGAAGAACTGAGAAAGGCTCTCGATTCGAAAACCGATCAGGCACAGGAGCTTATGAATGATCCTGTTAAATGGGAAAGATTCAAGACCAGGTTTGAAGCTTTCCTTTTGAAGACTACGGGAAATCCCGTGCTCAGCGAAGTATATGACAAGCTGGTTATAATGCTTGATCTGGTGGATTCCTATGTAAAGAAGGAATATACCGGTGTGCAGCCCGGAACGGCGACAACCTTTCTCTGCGCACTTATCTATATCATTTCGCCTTTCGATCTGATCCCCGATGTGATCCCGATAACGGGCTACACCGACGATGCGACGATGATCATCCATGTTCTTAAGAGCGGTGCGGAAATGGACCTTCGCAAGTACCGTGAATGGAAGGATACCAAGGCTAAATGGAGCGGTGAGAACTGATGGAAACATTTTATTATGAGGTCGTCAGCATCGACGGCGATTATGCAAATCTTAAAAGGACGGATATTGAATCCGATGAGCTCAAGCTTGTTGCAAGAGCACTTCTCCCTCCCGAGATAAGAGAGGGCAGCAGGCTTAAGTATGAGTGGATGCAGTATTCGCTGATTTAATATGTATCGGCAGTTTTTATGCCGATCTGCTTTGGAGAAGACATGGAACTTTTTAACGGAAGACCGGAAGTCGGTGACGGCAGGCTCGAAAGAGAGATCAGGACTTATGATTTCCTTGACGGCCTCGGGATAGAATATAAGAGAGTCGACCACGAGGCTGCAACAACAATGGAGGCCTGTGAGGCGATAGATGCCACGCTCGATGTCGTGATGTGTAAGAATCTGTTTCTCTGCAACAGACAGAAGACTAACTTTTATCTGCTTCTTATGCCGGGGGACAAGAAGTTCAAGACGAAGGAGCTTTCCGCTCAGATAAATTCGGCAAGGCTTTCCTTTGCGGAAGCGGAGGATATGCTTAAGTACCTTGATATTGAGCCGGGTGCGGTGAGCGTAATGGGACTGATGAACGATAAAGGACATGCCGTAAGCCTGCTCATTGATGAGGATGTGCTTGAAGGTGAGTTCCTCGGTTGTCATCCGTGTGTCTGCACTTCAAGTCTTAAGATGAGGACTGCGGACGTGATAAGTAAATTCCTTCCGGCAACGGGGCACGAATTTAAGAAGGTGCATCTTGTCGGAGAAGATTAATACGTTTTGAATTGAGGGGAGAATATTCAATGCGTAAGGAAACAAAAGCAAGAGAAGCAATAATCGAGTTTTCGGCATTTCTTGCGATCATACTGATCTTTTTGGGTTTAAGCGCACTGAGAACAAAGACATATAACCAGACCGTACATGATGTGATGTATTCGGGAGATGAGCTGTTTTCGGCGGATACCGAAAGCACAAGGGAAGTGACGGTCAAGGCGATCCCCAGAGGAAGCACCTGGAGCAAGATCTTCGATCCGGATACCACGGATCCCAATGACTTCGATCATCAGGCCTTTACATATGATTTTTCGATAACGAACAACACTTCGGATGAGATCAAGGATTTTAAGTTCAGACTGAACTTTGATAAGGAAGTATTCCTGCAGTCCGCATGGAACGGAGCACTTGAGCTGCACCAGGTACAAAAGGGCGGAGAGTATGTTGCGACTGTTCCCGATCTCAGGGACTTTGATCCCGATGATTATTCGCTGGATACCATAGTCATTGACGGTGAGACGCTGGTGCGTATGAAGCCCGGCGATTATCTTATCTATTATCCGAGCAGCAATGAGAATGCAATGGAGGTTCCCATAGAGCCCGAGCAGGGAACCGTTCCCGGCATCATCATGTACCTGGAATTAGGTCAGGAGCTTCGCGGATCCGAGATAGAACTTACCTATACATTCCACAGGCTTCTTACAAGTGATGTATTGTTCTGGGTGGCTGCAATAGGCTTTGCGTTGTGGCTGATCGGACTTGTGATCTATCTGATCACGAGTGCGCAGATCAAGAAGTATAAGCTCCGTCACGAACGCGATAATGAGATCATCAAGGAATCGATAGAGACCTTTACCGGATTCATCGATGCGAAGGATCCGTATACGAACGGTCACTCCAACAGGGTTGCCGAGTATACCAAGGCTATCGCAAAGGAGATGGGATATTCCGGCGAAGAGCTCGACAGGGTTTTCTACGTTGCACTTCTTCATGACTGTGGCAAGATCGGTGTTCCCGATAACATTCTCGGAAAACCTTCCAAGCTAACCGATGAGGAATTTGACATAATCAAATCCCATACCGTGCGCGGAGGCGAGATACTGAGCAGCTTCAAGAGCCTCAAGGATGTGGATGAGGGCGCACGTTACCACCATGAAAGATATGATGGCAAAGGTTATCCCGAGGGACTTGCCGGCGAGAATATCCCTGAGATAGCAAGGATGATCTGCGTTGCGGATTCGTTCGATGCGATGAATTCCAACAGAGTCTACAGAAAGAAACTTACTTCCGAGATGATCAGGGAAGAGATCGAGAAGAACAAGGGCAAGCAGTTCGATCCGAAGATCGCCGATATTTTCCTGCGACTGCTCAAAGAAGGAAAGATCGAAACTTAAAACTGACTACAGGAGTATTTGTGTTGAATAAGATAAGGATCATATCGGTTGTCATGCTGATGACTGTCATGATGGCAGTGCTCGCGGGATGCGGAAAGAAAACCCTCGACGGAGACTGGATCATAAGAAGCGAGACCGATAAAAGCGGAATTGTTCTTACCCGCGAAGAGCTTGAAGAAAAGGGCGTGGTTGAAACCTATCATATCGAAGGTGAAACAGCGACTTATAACTGTACACTTCTCGGAAATGATATTTCCTTTGACCTTAATGTTGTGGATAAAGGTGACGGGAAATACGACTTTATGGTAAATGATTTCGTATTTCAGAGTGTGACTTTTAAAGGAGATATCTTCTCTTACATTGCGGGCGAAGGTGATGACGCTGTTGTGTTTGTATTTGAAAGGGTAGAGAAATGACCTTCGGATCACTTGAAGAAGTAAGAGAGTATTTTAAGAACGATAAATTTGCGACCAACGCGGGTATGCAGGTCGAGGAGTTTTCCGACGACGAAGTCATCTGCAGCGTGGAACTTACCGACGATCACAAGAATGCAAATGGCGGAATAATGGGTGGAGCAATATTTACTCTCGCCGATCTTGCCTTTGCCGTTCTGGTCAACAACATCCACAAGCCTTCCGTAGCGGCGCAGGTCAGCATCAATTATCTGTCCGGTGCCAAGGGAAACAAGCTATATGCTAAGTCCTCCTGCATTAAGACGGGCAGGAGCACGACCGTTGCAAGCGTTGACGTTTATGACGAACTCGGAACAAAGGTGGCACTTTTTACGGGTACCGCATTCAAACTGTAAACAGGGGTGGAACAAGCGTGACAGGTTTGCGGCACTGAGATTATTGTATGGAAAACAGAAGCAGGCTTTCGTATCCGAAAAAGGATACCGAGCAGGAAAAAAGAGAAGAAAGACTCGGCGGAGCGCTTATGAATATCCTGTGGATCGCAACCGCGCTGTACAGGATCGCCATAGTAACTGTCATAGCTCTTCCGGTCATGTGGCTTATAGGCAAGCCGCTGTGGATTGCTCCGATCATCGGGGTGGTCGCTTATATCCTGTGGAGGATAGTCTGGAGAGCGTTCTGGAAATTCATTCACTGGTCGCAGGAGTGAATCATCAGCAAAAGGAGGCTTTATGAGCAGGATAGAACTTGTAAATGCATCATGTGCCGATCTCGAAGTTGACGCAGTCGTAAATGCGGCCAATAAATATCTTCGCGCGGGCGGAGGAATCTGCGGCGTGATCTTTCAGGCGGCGGGACCGCTTGAGCTGGTAGATGCGTGCAGGAAGCACAGCACTCCGTTAAATGACGGTGATGCCGTCATAACTCCCTCTTTTAACATGACTAATTGCAAAGCCATAATCCATGCGGTGGGGCCCGATTTCAGGGCAACTCCGGATGCTTTTGATGCGCTTTGCGATGCATATTATAATTCGCTTGTGGTGCTTAAGGATAACGGTTACCACAGCATTGCTTTTCCGCTGATAAGCTCCGGGATATTCTCGGGCGATCTCGATGAACCCGCCGCAGAATCCGCAAGGCAGTGCCTCAGGGCTTATGACAGATTTAATGCGGACTTTCCGGATGCGGATGTGGACGTAAAGCTCTGTGCATTCACAACGCGCGAGATGGCGGAAGCACTCAGGATAATTAACTAAAACAGGGGTAAAACAGCGTAAGCCGTCCCGGACATGCAAGTACATCCCTGTACTTGCAACCATGTCTTTGGGACATCCTGTCCTCCTGTTTACCGGAGTAACGATGAGAATATTTCTTCTTGAAGACGATGATGCGATAGGAATGGGCCTTAAGTATTCCCTTGAAAAGGAAGGCTATGAGACCGTTCTTTCGAAGACCGTAAAGGACGCACTTTCAAAGGTTAAGAAGGATGACTTCGATCTGTACATTCTCGATATAAATCTTCCCGACGGAAACGGATATGATGTCTGCAAGGCAGTAAAGGATAAGGGCGATCTTCCCGTGATATTCCTTACCGCAAGCGATGCCGAGGTCAGCGTCGTAATGGGACTCGAGATGGGTGCGGATGATTATATCTGCAAGCCCTTCAGGGTCAACGAGCTTATGGCGAGGATCAAGACCGTCCTCAGGCGAAGTGCAAGATCATCGGCATCCGATGCCCGCGATACCGAAGGGCTGATCGAGATCCGTAACATCAGGATCCACACCGCAGGTGCCAGGGTCACCTGCGTACAAGAAAACGGAGCAGAAGAGCCGGTAGAACTTACCGCTCTCGAATACCGCCTGCTCCTTGCTTTCTGTTCAAACCGCGGAGTGGTCATGTCGAGAACAAAGCTTCTTGAAGATATGTGGGATGTGAGCGGGGATTTTGTAAATGACAATACGCTCACGGTTTACATCAAGAGACTCAGGGACAAGATAGAAGACGATCCCACAGATCCTAAGATCATAAAGACGGTAAGAGGACTCGGATATATCGTCGAATAGCGGAGACTTTTTTAATGTTTAAGAACAGGGATTTCAGACGAATGATGATCGCAGCAGCCTGCCTTACGGTTGCTGCGTCTGTTTGTGCCTGTATTTTCTTTGGATGGGTCGCATTTCTGATCACACTGATCCTCGGAGCTGCGATCATCACGATGTATTATTTCTTTACGAAAAAGAGATATGCGGACATCGCAGAGCTTGATTCGTATCTTGTAAAGGTTCTTGCGGGAGCGGAGGTTCCGGATATCACCGACCAGCAGGAGGGAGAACTTTCGATCCTTAAGAACAATATCTACAAAGCGACCACAACGCTTAATTACCAGAAGGAGCTTCTTGCAAACGATAAGAAGGCTCTTTCCGATGCGATCGCGGATATCTCCCACCAGCTCAAGACACCCCTCACATCGATGATGGTGATGAACGATCTTCTCGGTTCGGAAGAAGATCCGGAAAAGCGTGCGGAATTTTTAAGGACACAGTCAGGGCAGCTTGACCGTATGAACTGGCTTGTGCAGACACTCCTGAAATTGTCGAAGATAGATGCCGGCACGATTGTGATGAGACCGGAAGAGGTACTCGCAAAGCCGCTTATCTCTGAGATCATAAAACCCTTCGAAGTACAGATGGATATAAAGAACATCAGGTGCGATATTTCGTCGGGAGATATTGTCGTAAAGTGTGACAGGAACTGGACCATCGAGGCTGTGCAGAACATCGTAAAGAACTGCATCGAGCATATGGAAGACGGAGGAAGGCTCGTTATTTCCTGCGATGATACAAACCTTTTTGTCCAGCTCGTCATAAAGGATACCGGCTGCGGCATCGCAGAGGAAGATATACCACACATATTCGAAAGATTCTATAAGGGAAAGAATGCGGGCAAGGACAGTGTGGGCATTGGTCTTGCACTTGCAAAATCCATCATGGAAGGCCAGCACGGTGACATTCTCGTATCCAGCAAAGAGGGCGAGGGAACCGAGTTCAAGGTCAGATTCTATAAGACGATCGTCTAATGTGACTAAATTGTAATAAAATAGTCACTTGACAGTAAGACTCATATATTACTCTTTTCTCAGAAACGAAATAGAGTTTGCAATGAAAAGCAACTCCGTGAGAAAGGAGATAATTTTAATGAATATTCTTGAGATCAAAAATCTTTGTAAAGTATACGGTAGCGGTGAGACAAGAGTCGATGCTCTTAAGGACGTTACCTTCGATGTAGAGCAGGGAGAGTTTGTTGCCATAGTCGGTCCCTCCGGATCGGGCAAGTCGACTCTCATGCATATCCTCGGCGGAGTCGATGTTCCCACTTCGGGTATCGTTAACATCGCGGGAACGGATATCGGAAAGCTTGACGAGACAAAGCTTGCAATCTTCCGCAGAAGAAACATCGGACTTATCTATCAGTTCTATAATCTCATTCCCATCCTGAACGTAGAAGAGAATATGACGCTTCCCATTCTGCTCGACGGAAAAAAGCCCGACAAAAAGCTTTTGGATGATATCGTGGAAAAGCTCGGAATGAAGGACAGACTCGCACATCTTCCCAACCAGCTTTCGGGAGGCCAGCAGCAGAGAGTATCCATCGGACGCGCACTCATGAACCATCCCGCACTTCTGCTTGCGGATGAGCCCACCGGCAATCTCGATTCCGAGAACAGCAAGGAGATAATCTCTCTTTTACGTAAGTTCAACAAGGAAAACAATCAGACCGTCATCATCATCACACATGATGAAAGGATCGCGCTTTCCGCAGACAGGGTCATCACTATCGAGGACGGCCGTATCACCAGGGATTCCAAGAAAGCGGGGGTGATGGCTGAATGAATATCGTAAAT
>JAGCRJ010000101.1 GCA_017964745.1 Lachnospiraceae bacterium | reverse complement strand
TATACCAATCCTTCAGAGGATGTCTGGAAGCTCGGAGAAGAACCGGCACGGTGTGAAGAGATGACGGAAATAAAAGATCCTGAACTAAGGGTATCCGTCCGTGCACACTTCGGAACCTCTCCGGATGAACCTGACTATGCCGAATGCTTTATTTATTTGAACGGAGAGAAGCAAAAAACAGGAAGTGACCATAAGTTAAGGTTCAGGCTCGATCACTTCACGGGATGCCGTTTCGGACTGTTCATGATGTCGGAAAAGAAAGAAGGCGGAAGCGCTGCCTTTTCGGATTTTATCTATAAATAAAACATCGGGCACTTTTTCGTAAGCGCCCGATGTATTTTATCTGTACAGCTTTCTGTAATCTCTGGGAGAATATCCCGTTACTTCACGGAAGACCTTATTGAATGTTGTAGTCGACTGGAAGCCCGACATGAAGGCGCAGTCGGTGATGGACAGATTTTTGTCCATGAGAAGCGATGACGCACTCTTCACACGGATGCTTGCCAGGTATGCCGGGAACGAAGTGTGCATATACTGTTTGAAAAGCTTTGAAAAATAGAAGGTGCTGATACCTATGTGATCGGCAACTACCGTCTGTGAAATGTCATTGGCGGAGTTCTCCGCGATATAATTGCACGCCGCATGTATATACTGCCAGCCGGATTTTGAAGGATCGTCGGGATCGGATGAATACCCGGTCTCGGTAACTATGATCTCACCCAGTTTCAAAAGGATCTCATAGATCTTTCCCTTGCACTTTGTTTCCGAAAATGTATCGCCCGAAGAATGGATCTTTTCGATCTCCGAGATCTTTCCGGCAATATATTTTGCAAGCTTGGGGTCTTCTGCAGCCGATATCAGATGATGATCGTAGAGGAATCCCGAGATGGAGAGAAGATCCATATTATTCTCGAGTATATGGGACGAGAACTGGATGAATACCGCACCCTTTGTCGGTATCTTGACTGTCTCATGGATCTGGCCCGGCCATACGAGAAGGATATCACCGGCGTTGAGCTTATAGAGCGTATCACCGACCTTGTATCTGCATCCGTCCTTTAACGCAACCGTGAATTCAGCCGCATTATGCCAGTGCGGCGGGAATATCTCCGGTGTCTGGTCGCGCGTGACCTGTACGGATGATGGCGTATCGAATATGATGGTTTCCTTTGAATTTCTTTCCATATAACAATAATAACAAAAAACGGGCAAAACTCAACAATATTGTAATAATAATTGTTATTTTCACGGAATAGTATAGGGGCAAGGAAAGGATTAAAAGAACCTGTATGAAAAGTCGTGAAACGGATTTTACAACCGGAAAGCCCTCAAAGCTGATACTGTCGTTCTACTGGCCGCTTCTTATGACCAGTATGCTTCAGCAGTTCTATAATTTTGCCGATACCTGGATAGTCGGAAAGGGCCTCGGCGACAATGCACTTGCTGCGGTCGGCAACATGGGTTCTCTTTTCTTTCTCATAGTCGGATTCTCATTCGGAATAGCAAACGGCTTCGGCGTACTTGTGGCACAGAGCTACGGTGCGGGTGATCCCGGGAAATTAAAAAGAAGGATCGCAGCGGTCATCGAACTAGGATCGGTAATATCTGTCCTTCTTTCCCTGCTCAGTGTTGTATTCCTTCCCTATGCGTTAAGGCTCCTTCAGACCAATGAGGTCATAATGGGAGACAGCCTTAAGTACGGATACATAGTCTTCGGAGGACTTGCGACGGGTATCTGCTACAACATTTCGGGTGCGGTGCTCAGGGCTCTCGGAGACAGTAAGACTCCCCTTAAAGCCATCGTCATTTCGTCCGTTCTGAATGTATCGCTCAACTGTGTTTTCATATTCGGAATGAAGATGGGAGTTGAGGGCGTTGCGATAGCCACGATCATATCCCAGATCATTTCCGCCGCATTCTGTCTGAACAGACTCAGACAGATGCCGGTGATAAAGCTTGAAAAACAGCATTTCTACAATGAGAGAAAGGTTTATACCGAGCTTCTCGCAAACGGTCTTCCGATGGCATTCATGAATTCCATAACCGCAGTCGGATGCATGGTGGTTCAGTACTTCGTAAACGGATACGGCGTCGTATATACCGCAGCCTATGCCGCATGCAGCAAGTATCTGAATCTCTTCATGAACCCGGCTTCAACGGCAGGTAATGCGATGAGTGCTTATACCTCACAGAATTACGGTGCCGGTAAATACGGAAGGATAAGAGAAGGACTTAAGGTAAGCCTGTCGATCTCAGCGGTCTCCTACATAATCCTCGGATCGCTGATGGTCTTCTTCCCCCGCACTCTTGCGGGGATCCTGCTGAGCGGCAGTGAACAGATAAGACTTGCATGTCTGTTCATGCCCAGATGCGGGTTCATGCTCATATTTGTCGATGCTCTTTTCGTTGTAAGAAACTGCGTACAGGGAATGGGCAAACCGATGCTCCCTATGGCTTCGGGCATTCTTGAGATGGTCTTAAGGGTTTTTGTGATATCATTCTTTATGGGCAGGATAGGCTTTGCGGCAACGGCTTATGCGGAGATCAGTGCATGGGTCGGAGCGCTCGTAGTAAATGCCTATGCCCTTGCAAAATATCTGATGCCCCTCCTTGAACAGGAAGGAACGGAAAGAAAAGAAAATCTCAGCCTGACCGGCGGAAGATGGAGGCACCGTTATCATGGGACACTTTAATAATTTCAAAGTGACGGTTTACTGCGTTGCGGAGATCCTTAACAGGATGGATCTGCAGACTCTCGAAAAGCAGTATGATTTCATAGAAAAATATGTCGGTATCGACAAGGTCTACCTTGAACCCTTCAGGGGACCGGTTCTGGTGGATAAGAACAAGATCCGTACCGTGACCGACTTTTTCAGGAGCCGCGGCGTTGAAGTGTCAGGCGGACTTACCACCGTATGTCCTCCGCTTACCGAAGAAGACAAGAAAAAGCAGAGACTTTTCGGAACGCTCTGCTATACCAATAAAGGAATGAGGGATCACATAAAGAAGATCTCCGAATATACCGCAGAGCTTTTTGATGAAGTCATTCTGGATGATTTCTATTTCACGAACTGCACCTGCGAAGAGTGCATCAGGGCTAAGGGCGACAGAAGCTGGACCGATTTCAGACGTGACCTTATGAAGGATGTTTCCGAGAATCTTATCGTCGGTCCCGCTAAGAAAGTAAATCCTAATGTGAAGATGATAATCAAGTTCCCCAACTGGAGGGAATCTTATCATGCCACCGGATACAGGCCCGATGTTGAAAAGGATATCTTCGACAGAGTCTATACCGGAACCGAGACAAGAGCGAGCGCGTATCAGGACCAGCATCTTCCGACTTACCTCAGCTACAGTCTTGTAAGATGGATGGATGAAGCATCGGACGGAAAGAATCAGGGAACCTGGTTCGATACGTATCAGTGCTGGCCGGTCGATGATTATCTTGAGCAGGGATATCTGTCTGCATTTGCAAAGCCGGAAGAGATCACTCTTTTCCAGTGGACGGATCTTTTCGAAAATAAGCTCGTTACTCCTCTGGGACTTCAGTTTGAGAGGATCGACCGTATGCTCGATAAGACGGGAAAGCCTGTCGGCATACCCGCATATATCCCCCATGCGTCGGAAGGTGAGAATCATATTGAAGATTTCCTCGGCATGCAGGGCATAGCGCTTAATCCGACTCCCAGATTCCCGGAGAAGGGAAGCGTGCTCCTTACCGAAAGCTCACTCTGCGATCCGGACGTATTCGATAAGCTTAAAGCCTTCCTTGTAAAAGGAGGAAAAGCCTTCGT
>JAGCRJ010000100.1 GCA_017964745.1 Lachnospiraceae bacterium | reverse complement strand
TTATGTCCTTCACCGGGAATGTAGCTGGTAACTTCAATTCCGTTGGAGAGACGTACTCTCGCGATCTTACGAAGTGCGGAGTTAGGCTTCTTAGGGGTTGCGGTCTTAACAGCGGTGCAAACGCCACGCTTCTGGGGTGAGGAGTTGTTAACAGCCTTCTTGTGAAGAGAGTTAAAGCTTCTCTGAAGTGCGGGAGCTGTGGACTTCTTAACGCTGGTCTGACGGCCCTTTCTTACTAACTGGTTAAATGTGGGCATTTCGTTCACCTTTCCTTTCTTAATATTTGCGTCATTTTACAACGGACTTTGCAGCCCTTTATTTAGGTGCGTTTCCTAAAAATGGGCATAAAAGTGCCTTTGTACGCACGCTAAAACAGTATATGTGCTTACAAAGGCTTTGTCAATCAAATTTTTTATTATTTGAAGATGACCACTATATCTGGTATAATCCTCATGTGCAGACAACTATCGAAAGGAGAGTTCTTATGGGCGGAATGTTAGTCAATCTTATCGTATCACTTCTCGTGGGCGCCATCTGCGGCTGGCTTGCGGGTCTCATCATGAAGAGCAGCCACGGAATCATCGTCAACATCCTTCTCGGAATCATCGGAGGCGTTGTTGCGGGTGCGCTTTTCAGCCTCATCGGAATAAGCTTTAACGGAATCATCGGAAGCATCATCTGCGGAGTCGTAGGTGCATGCCTCCTCATCCTGATCTTCAGACTCATCAAAAAGTAAACCCGGAAAAATGATCGATGTATCCGGCATCGGGACTGCTCTTTTGCGACGGCTCCGGTGTTAAAAAAACCGCTTCGTACAAATAATCGCGAAGCGGTTTTCTTTTGCTGTTTTTCAGGAATTGGCATCCATCTCTTTAAGATATCTCTTAAGTGCATCTCTCCAGTCGGGGAGAAGGGTAAAGCCGTTTGCGACAAGCTTCGACTTGTCGAGCCTCGAGTTAAAAGGTCTTGCCGCCTTGCTCACACCGTACTGCTCGGTGGTTACCCTGTTGATCTTCGTGGATCTTCCGGCTTCCTGCATTATGGCTTCCGCAAAATCGGCCCATGAGATATATCCGCCTTCATTGGTCGCGTGATATGTTCCGTACTTATCGGTAAGGATCATGTCGACAAGAAGTCTTGCAAGATCGTATGTGTAAGTCGGTGTTCCGATCTGATCGCATACAACGTTCAGTTCATCCCTCGTCTCGGAAAGCTTCAGCATCGTGCGGATGAAGTTCTTTCCGTTAAGACCGAATACCCAGGCGATACGGACTATGAAATAATCCGTAAGTCTTTCCCTTACCGCCTCTTCGCCGCGGAGCTTGCTGACTCCGTAAACGCTTAAAGGAGCGTAATCGGTGCAGTCGGGATCCCAGGGAGTTTCTCCTTTTCCGTCAAAGACATAATCGGTGCTCAGATACAGCATGGATGCTCCGACCGCCTTGCAGGCATCGGCTATGTTCTCCGTGCCTGTTGCATTGACCTTGAAAACGATGTCCTTCTTATCCTCATCCTCCGCCGCATCCACCGCAGTCCATGCGGCACAGTGCATAACGGCATCGGGCTTTATCTCGGTTATCGTTTTCATCACCGCTTCCCTGTCGGTGATATCAAGCGAACAGTAAGGTGCGCTTACCGCGGCGCTTCCGTCCATGATGCCGCTGTAGCTTTCGGCAAGGTCGGAACCTACGCATTCGATATTTCTCTTTGTAAGTTCATTTATAAGATCGTGTCCGAGCTGTCCGCCGACACCTGTCACAAATACTTTCATAAAGTATCTCCCCTGTTTATTCCGAACTTATCATATTATATACAATTTCTTCCGTAAAAGCGAATTCCCGGCAAAAGGAAATATCCTTTGCCGGGAATGTGATCAAAAATCCGTATTACTCTTCGGTAACTTCCTCAGACTCAGCAGTTGCTGCTTCGAATACTACCTCAGCATCCTCTGCCTCGTTAAGTGAGTTCCTGTTGTTAAGGTCGGTCGAAAGAGTGATGTTTCTGTATCTCTTAAGACCTGTTCCCGCAGGAATGAGCTTACCGATGATGACGTTCTCCTTGAGTCCGATAAGGGGATCGGTCTTACCCTTGATAGCCGCATCGGTGAGAACCTTGGTGGTCTCCTGGAATGATGCTGCGGACATGAAGGAGTCGGTTGCAAGAGCTGCCTTGGTGATACCGAGGATGATCTGGGTTGCCTCGACAGGCTTCTTGCCTTCTGCTATGAGCTGCTCGTTGATCTCTTCGAAATCGAGCTTGTCGATCTGGGTTCCGGAAAGAAGTTCGGTATCTCCGGGCTCATCGATGCGAACCTTTCTGAGCATCTGACGAACGAGAACCTCGATATGCTTGTCTGCGATATCAACACCCTGCAGACGGTATACTCTCTGAACCTCTTTGAGGAGATAATCCTGTACGGCTCTGATTCCCTTGATCTTGAGGAGATCGTGGGGATCGATGCTACCTTCGGTGAGATAGTCACCTGCTTCTACGGTCTGTCCTTCTTCTACCTTGAGGCTGGAACCGAACTTGGAGAGGTAATCTCTCTTTTCGCCGGTCTCCTTGTTCTCAACGTAGATCTTCCTGGATCTCTTGATGTCTTCGATCTTGGTGACAACACCGTCAATCTCAGAGATGATAGCAAGTCCCTTGGGCTTTCTTGCTTCGAAAAGCTCCTCGACTCTGGGAAGACCCTGGGTAATATCGCTACCTGCGACACCACCGGTATGGAATGTTCTCATGGTAAGCTGTGTACCGGGCTCACCGATGGACTGTGCGGCGATGATACCTACTGCCTCACCGATCTGAACCTTCTCGCCGGTTGCCATGTTGGCACCGTAGCACTTAGCACAGATACCGTTCTTGCAACGGCAGGTGAGTATGGTACGGATCCTTACCTTATCGATCGGCTTGCCGTTTCCGTCAACGCCGTCCTTAATGATCTTCTCCGCTCTTGCGGGAGTGATCATGTGATTGTGCTTAACGATCATATTACCGTCTTTGTCGAAGATATCGACGCAGGTGGTACGTCCTACAAGTCTGTCCTTAAGCTTTTCGATGGTCTCTTTTCCGTCCATGAATGCCTTGACACTCATGCCGGGGATCTCGGGTCTGCCTACGGAGCAATCCTCTTCCTGAATGACGAGCTGCTGTGATACGTCGACCATTCTTCTGGTGAGGTAACCGGAGTCTGCGGTACGGAGCGCGGTATCGGAAAGACCCTTACGTGCACCGTGTGCCGACATGAAGTACTCCAGAACGTCGAGACCTTCACGGAAGTTGGACTTGATGGGAAGCTCGATGGTGTGACCTGAGGTATCTGCCATGAGTCCACGCATACCTGCAAGCTGCTTGATCTGCTGGTTGGAACCACGGGCACCGGAGTCAGCCATCATGTAAATGTTATTGTATTTGTCGAGTCCCTTGAGAAGCTCATCGGTGAGCTCTTTATCGGTCTTGTTCCAGACTTCGATAACTGCTCTGTATCTCTCGTTCTCGGTGATGAGTCCGTTGTGATAGTTGAGAGCAAGCTTATCGACGGTCTCCTGTGCGCTTGCAAGAAGCTCGGGCTTTCTGGGAGGCACGGTCATGTCCGAAATGGAAACGGTCATGGCAGCTCTTGTCGAGAACTTGTATCCGATGGACTTAACGTCATCGAGAACCTCAGCGGTCTTGAATACTCCGTGAGTGTTGATGACCTTTTCAAGGATCTGCTTAAGCTGTTTCTTTCCTACAAGGAAATCGATCTCGGGCTTAAGGAACTCCTCGGGGTCGTTTCTGTCTACATATCCGAGGTCCTGAGGAAGGATCTCATTGAAATAGAGTCTTCCGAGGGTGGTTGAGACGATACCGGATACCATCTCTCCGCCGGGAGCCTTCTTGGTCATACGGACCTTGATCTTGCTGTGAAGGGTGATGTTGCCGTTCTCATAAGCAAGGATTGCTTCGCCCATATCCTTGTAAACATTTCCTTCGCCGGGCTCTCCGTCTCTCTCCTGAGTCAGGTAGTAGATACCGAGGACCATATCCTAGGAAGGAACGGCCACAGGGCCACCGTCGGAAGGCTTCAGCAGGTTGTTGGGAGACAGGAGCAGGAAACGGCACTCTGCCTGTGCCTCTACGGACAGAGGAAGGTGCACTGCCATCTGGTCTCCGTCGAAGTCTGCGTTGAATGCGGTACATACAAGAGGATGCAGCTTGATGGCCTTACCCTCTACCAGGATGGGCTCAAATGCCTGGATGCCCAGTCTGTGCAGAGTAGGAGCACGGTTCAGCATAACAGGATGCTCGGCGATAACCTCCTCCAGCACATCCCATACCTGGTTATCCCAGCGCTCTACCAGCTTCTTAGCATTCTTGATATTCTGGCTGATTCCTCTGCCGACCAGCTCCTTCATAACGAAAGGCTTGAACAGCTCGAGGGCCATCTCCTTCGGCAGACCGCACTGATAAATCTTCAGCTCGGGTCCCACGACGATAACGGAACGTCCGGAATAGTCAACACGCTTACCCAGCAGGTTCTGACGGAAACGTCCGGTCTTACCTTTCAGCATGTCGGACAGGGACTTGAGGGGACGGTTGCCGGGGCCGGTAACCGCACGGCCTCTTCTGCCGTTGTCGATCAGAGCGTCCACTGCCTCCTGGAGCATTCTCTTCTCATTGCGGACAATGATGTCGGGAGCGCCCAGTTCCAGCAGTCTGTTCAGACGGTTGTTACGGTTGATGATACGGCGATACAGGTCGTTGAGGTCGGACGTAGCGAAACGGCCGCCGTCGAGCTGTACCATCGGGCGAAGATCCGGCGGGATACCCGGGATGCACTTGAGGATCATCCACTCCGGACGGTTGCCGGACTCGCGGAACGCGTCCACAACCTCAAGGCGCTTCAGCGGCTTCACGCGCTTCTGGCCGTTGCTGTGAGCAAGCTCATCCTCAAGCTCGGCAGCAAGCGCATCGAGGTCGATCTCCTCGAGGAGCTTGCGGATCGCCTCGGCGCCCATCTGAGCGTCGAAGCTGCCCTCGCCGTACTCTTC
>JAGCRJ010000099.1 GCA_017964745.1 Lachnospiraceae bacterium | reverse complement strand
TTCGCTGAGCTCATTGAGAAGCGAGCTTACGGTCCGCTCAGCGCCATCATCCAGATATGTGTATGTAACCTTTGCCGCTCCCCTGCTCATGATGAAATTGTGGGGAGTATCGAGTGCTTTCATCTGACCGTTCACGATGAACACCACCCTGTCACAGAGCTCGGTCGCATCATGCATATCATGGGTCGTGAGTATTATGGTCTTTCCTTTTTCTTTTTCCCTGCGGATCATATCCTTCATGATCTTCGCATTATTGGGATCAAGTCCGCTCGTAGGTTCATCGAGGAACAGAACGTCGGGGTCATGCACAAGCGCTTTTATGAAATTCAGCCTTGATTTCATTCCCTTTGAAAACGCTGAGACCTTCTTGTCCGCATGATCAAGGAGCCCGACCTCCCCCAGAAGCTCATCGATGTCTCTCTTGTTTCCGCTGTAAAGGGAGGCGAAATACTCCATGTTCTCCCTTGCGGTAAGCTTTTCAAAAAGACTCGGGAATTCGAAATCGACACCGATCTTTTCATAGAAATCCCTGCCGTGCTTTCTGCTCTCCGTTCCCAGGATGCTCGCACTTCCTTCATAGTCCGTGCATATCCCGGTAAGCACCTTTTGAAGGGTGCTCTTTCCCGCACCGGATGGCCCGAGAAATCCGAATATCTCGCCTTCACTCACGGAAAAGGTAATGTCACGCAGAAAGGGAGTCTTTCCGTAACTGAAGAACACGTCTTTAACATCTATAACTTTTTTATCAGACATGGCATCCTCCGATCAGGCAAGTATCTGCATCACGACACCCTTTACGAGCATCCTCATACTCTCGCGAAGATTCTCTTCGCCTATAACGTGCTTGTACATCGAACCGAGAAGTATCATCGAAAATGAACCCACAACGGCATTTACATCGAGTCCCTTTTTGGAGACGAGCTGTGCAATGATCCCCGCACCCATATCCTTATCCTGCTCCCTGTGCTCTTCCAGCAGATTGTCCGGAAGCTTGGAAAGTACCAGATTCATCGCCTCGGGTTCGAGAAGCACCTTAAGGCAGGAATTATATGTGATCTCCATCGCACCGAGTATCACGTCCACGACCTCGTCCATACATTCCGAAAATGCTCCGTCCTCGGAAGGATCGATCCTGTTTTCCGAAATGATCCTCATCATTCCGTTCGTGATGTGTTCGTCGACCCGCACATGGAAATCCTGCGCCGCATCGAAAAAGAGAACCTCCTTGCAGGGATAAAACAGATAGAAGGTTCCCTTCGGAATGCCCGCTTTCTTAACAAGCTCATCCACGGTCGCCTTCTTAACGCCTTTTTTCATCATCAGCTCATTGGCGGCTTTCTTAAGTTTCTTTACGATCTTTTCTCTTTCGCGTTCCGAATATGTTTTAGGCATGGCCTTCTTCCTTTTCTGACTAAAATCTTCTTTTTAGTCATAATAATATCCCGGAAAAGAAAAATCAATATCTTTTTGACTGATTTTGGATTTTCGGTCAAAAACATCCGGTTTCCGCATTCCGGGTTTCCGATGATCCATACAGATGATTTATTGTCATGAACAGTGCATTACACTATAATATGTATGTCATTCGTCAGGAGAATTTCATAAGGAGATAAAAATGAAAAACAGAACAACAACAGTGATTGCCGGACTGGCAATGGGATTTGAGATATTGGCGTTTATCGGAGCTGTAGTAGTGGTTCTTTTGCAGAACAGTCTTACCTTTCTGTACGGTTACAGTTTTACGAAAGCGTTTGTGTTTCCTTTCTCTTTGATCACGATGGTGCTGTGTGCTGCGCTGTATGCGGCATTCTTTACACTTACCCTTAAGGGACAGACCGAAAACGGAAAAGTCTTTGCCATAATCATCGTCGTAGCATATGTGCTGATCGTGCTCATTTCCATGTTTCTTAATTTCTTTGAAAGTGTCTATTACGCGAACCGCGGACTGGAAATGCTGTCAAAGATCTCTTCCGTGAAATCAGCTGTAAGCATCATCACGGCGATCCTCGGACTGCCTTCCGCTCCGCTCTTCTACATTGCCATCGGCAGATATACACTTGATCCCGCATCGTTTACCAAAGTGCCCGAACAGGGACCCGATGCTCCGGCTCCCGGACAGGATATGGGATCTGAAGAATTCATCAAATACTGATCACATCAGAATGAGCATAAAAAACGGAGGAATCGTAAGATCGATTCCTCCGTTTCTTTTTCGTAATATTACATCCAGTATTTGGCATCTTCTTCGTCTATGAGTCCGTCATCGACCATGATGCGTATCTTCTTACGGAACTTATCCGAATCTTCGTGTCCCGCTTCTATAGCGCGGGTATACCATAAGAATGCGTTTCTCCAGTCCATGAGATTTTCATAAGCCAGCGCCGCATTGGACATTGCATTCAGGTATTCGAATCTCTCGGCGCACTCCGTAAAGAAGAATGCGGAGTTTTCAAATTCACCGGCGTAGTAATAATACAGTCCGATGCGGTTGAGCATATCCTTATCCAAGACACCGCCCCTGTATCCGTCGTAAAAAGCAAGCCCCGATCCGTCAAAGGAATAATCCGAAGCATCAAGGTAATACTCTATCGCCGTATCCTCGTCCATATCCACATATATGCCGTCATAATACATATCACCGAGTGCCTTCAGAGCCTGTCTGTTTCCGTCGGCTGCAAGTGCGGACTGGTAATAATTGTATGCCCTTTCCGCATCACCGGTATTCAGATACATATCGCCGAGGTGGCAGAGCGCTTCCCCCTCAACCCTGTAACAGCTGTTTATCGCGTTCTGATAGGATAATGAAGCG
Source organism: Lachnospiraceae bacterium (assembly GCA_017964745.1). Classification (GTDB taxonomy): domain Bacteria; phylum Bacillota; class Clostridia; order Lachnospirales; family Lachnospiraceae; genus AC2028. Next base: position 296 of record JAGCRJ010000099.1, on the reverse strand, counting down.
GATTTAGCGGTCTTATCCGCTCCGCCGTTTCCGGACGCATAGATATCTCCCTGAAGGATATATGTTCTTGCTACGATCTCAGGTTCCGAATGCACAGATCCGTTGACAATGGGCATTTCCAATCCGGTCAGGACTTCCAGATGTTCCAGAGCCTTCTCATGATCCGGCTCCTCACCGGGGATAAGTCCCTTTTCCCATATCAGGGCTTCATAATAATTCGCCTCAACGCATCCCGCAAAAAGAGCATTATCAAAGTATTCCTTAGCCTCTATTACATCCCGGTCGACACCGTATCC